>NZ_DASWWZ010000511.1:0-16364 GCF_036405755.1 Schlesneria sp. | reverse complement strand
CTGCGGTTCTGAAACGATGCACATCGTTGAGGGGACCGCGTTCAACAGGCTATTTAATGGCGCCGCCGTCTGTCCCATCAGAGAGACGGCTTTCGCCCGGGCGGCAATCGCCGCCGACATCCCGCTCAAGTCGACCTGCTTGTCGTATCCTCCCGCCAGCAGCACGATCGGCTCATCAAACGCCCGCAGCGCCACCTCGGTCGACTCGGGCGTTGTGGCAAGCGAGTCATTATAGAATTTGCGGCCTTCCACTTCGGCAATCAGTTGCAGGCGATGCGGCAGTGGTTTGTACGAGGAAATCCCTTCCCGGACACTCGTCTCGTTCGCCCCCATCGTGATCGCGGCAGTGATCGCGGCTAACGCATTCGCCACGTTGTGGTCTCCGGGCAGTGTCAACCACTCCCTCAGGGGCCAGCGCATCACAGAATTGCCCGAACGAACGACTGCCATCGGATGCTCATAATAGATCGCGGGCGAATCCCCCTGTTGCAGGCTGAACTCCCGGCGAATACCCCGCGTGCCCCACTGTTTGACGTCCAGGTCATCCCCATTCACGACTGCGACATCACTCTCACCTTGCCAGCGGAGCATTGTCTGCTTTGCAGAGCGGTAGTGATCGAGTCCGGGATGCCAGTCCAGATGGTTCGGAGCAAAATTTGTAATCACCGCCACATGGGGACTCACCTGCAACCGGTCCAGATCGGTCAGTTGAAAGCTGCTGAGCTCCAGTACAACCAGATCCGTTGGCCGGATCTGATCGACCTGGGGCAGCAGACTCTTGCCGATATTCCCTCCCAGCCAGACTCGACGGCCGGACTGAGAGGACAGGAACTTTTCCAGAATCGCGTAAATCAGTGCTGTCGTTGTCGACTTCCCATTGCTGCCGGTCACGCCAATGACAGGTGCTCGGTTCCATTTCCAGAACAGATTCATCTCACTCGTCAGCGGGACTCCGGCACCCAGAGCCGCGTTGAGATAGGGACAGTCGCGCTTGACGGCCGGATTCACCACCACCAGATCGGCAGAGGTGAAGTCGTCTTCGCGATGCTGCCCCAGAACCAGTCGATCGGGAGGGGTGTCCTTCAGTTCGTTTAATGCCTCGGCGAGAGTCTCGCTGGAACGACGATCCGTCACTGTGACTGATGCGCCACGTGAGACAAGAAAGCGAACCGCGCCGATGCCCCCGCCAAACGAGCCGAGACCCATGACGAGAACTCGCCGACCCCGGTAATCGTCAAAGGGGTGATCTGGAATCATGGGGACCGTGCCGACTGGACGTTCAGCAGCGTTGCTGCATCACGAAAATCCTTCAGGACGATGTCAGCCAGATGGGCGTAATCGGGGATTTCCTGCGGAGCGAACAACACGCTACGCATTCCGGCTCGACGCCCCGCTTCGATGTCGAAAAGGTAATCACCCACCATCACGATCTGCGTGACGGGGATCCCCCATTTCCGGGCGATCATGATCGGCCCTGCAGGATCAGGCTTGGGTGGAGCATCCTCACGCGTTACGACCTGTGAGAAGGTGAGATTCCACCGCCCCAGAGTCCGTTCGGCCGCCTCGCGCGAATTTCGCGTCAGCACGGCTGAGGGGATGCCCAGGTCGCGAATCTGGGCCAGGAACTGTGTCACGCCCGAAAAGAGGATCGCCTCATCCGCCCCTCGCAGCTCGTGGGCTCTCATGATGGCCACCATGCGGTCGCGCTGCGGACCTGCCGGAGTCTGTTCCAACCCTTCCAGAATGGGCATCCCCTGCGGCAAACCCATCTCGAGACGCATCGCATCGAAATCGAGTCGCGAATCGACCAGGGTCCCATCCAGATCGAAAATCACACCACGTACTTCAGTCATCGGAACGATCAAGCCCCTTTCGAAAACTCCGTCATCGCCGTAAAGGACCCGATCCGGATCGACTCACGACTGGCAAAGGGCTCACCAAACTTGCGACTGATGGACCAACCCCAGTAACGGGCACGATCTCGGATATCATCCAGCGGCGAAGGAAACTCCTGACTGCGACCAGCAAAGAACTGACTTTCGTAACAACGAACCGAGGCCATTTTCTCGTCGATCGCATCACTGATATCAAAGACAAACGCAGGCTGAGGATGAATTCGCAAGTGAATACTGAAGTAGTAAAGGATCTGCGGTGGGTGAAATGGTTCACCGGGCATGTCCGTGCGCGATAGCTTCGACCAGAACCGGGCTGCTTCGATCAGACTGGTCGCCGCGACGTGATCGGGATGACTGTCTTCCCAGTAAGGGGCGAGCAGGATCCGGGGTCGCACCTGTCGAAAGACACTTGCCAGTTTTCGACGGGCCGCCAACGTCGGTTCCAGCGAGCGGTTCGCCAGCCCCAGATTGTGCCTCCAATCCAGTTGCAGAATTTTTGTCGCCGCAGCAGTCTCTCGAGCACGAATCTCGGGCGAGCCGAAGGGGGTTGGTTCCCCATTGGTCAGATCCAGAACCCCGACACGCAGCCCCTGGCGACGACACTGGATCAAGGTCCCCCCCACGCTGATCTCAGCGTCATCGGGGTGCGGTGCAATCGCCAGAATGTCCAGCGGCGAGTCCAGTTGTTCCATAAGAAGTCGTCTCGACACAAGGAGAGGATTCTGGGATAAGCCGCGCGAGGTTTCTCCCAAACTCACGCTCGCCCAATTTACGTCCAAGCTTAACTCCGCAACCCCGTGGAGCCTAGTCATGCTGCGCCCCCGTCATTCGCTTGTCCTGCTGGTCGCCGGAATCAGCAGCCTGTCCGCCGGCTGTGCCTCAGTCGGAATCAAAAACGGCATCCCTTACTTCGCCAAGCACGAGCAGTGGGAACCGGAGACGGAAGAAGAAGACAAATGGGCATCAGTGGGAAAGATCGGACGGGGCAACCGACCCCTGGAAGACGAGCGAGATCCCGTTAAAGGGATGATCATGTCCAAACAGGCTCAAGACATCGAACGAAACCTGGGGTATAAGTGACCCTCGCCATCCGGGGCAATTCTTGCAATGTTTGAGAGGTCGGCCCACATTCGATTGAGTCGCTCCACGCAGACCAAATCGGCGGGGCGTCACCTCACAGGCGGGCTCACGCCGCACCTCCGCGCGTGCGACAGCCGCCCAAGACTCAAATCCCGAAAAAGCCTGCGACAAAATTCTTACAAAAGAGAAATATTAAACACTCTTGAAGTGTACGTTTGAACGCAACCCGCAACTTGGCGAGAGATTGTTGGAAACGTGTTCGAAAATCAAATCCCCAAATGACCAGTACCCCTGAAGCATTTATCTTAGCTCACCGCCACAGCGGGTTTCTCTAAGCAACGCATTTTCCGCATTCTTCAAGAAATCCAACAGCCCAGCTTACATTTCTGAGGAAATTGAGAAATCGCGTGGTATGAACAATCCTGAATTCGTGAACCCCCGCGCGAAAGCCATTCACTTTGAGGCTGGTAATGTAAAAATGGTAGCTACAATACAAGCGGTTGGCATTTTTCAACGCCCCGGCCAAGCGACTTGGCCAGTTGACGTTCAGTTTTGGAAGTAAAATTCTCCACGGTGTGGAGATTGGAGTGCCATCTTGCATGCCAGACCGGGGACTGGCATGATGTTCAAGTACCGGTTGCGACAGTGAATTACGAGGAGATTCGATCAGACCTGAGATCGACTTCCCTCTTAACCTCATCCAAACTCCCTGGGGACCAGGGAACGAGTCGGTCCGATTTTATCAGGCAGGCGGTTAGAAAAAGAGCAAAGCTTTGTTGCGGCTACGAGAGAACCCTGGTTGTTTTAAACCAACTCAGGCGCGCGTCGGATTCACCCTTATTGAGCTGTTGGTCGTGATTGCGATCATTTCCTTGCTGGTCAGTTTGTTGCTGCCGGCTGTTCAGCAGGCACGCGAAGCCGCAAATCGGATCCGCTGTCAGAATAACCTGAAGCAGCTTGGCCTCGCAATCCACAATTATCACGACACTCACAGCACCTTTCCTATCGGTGGGTTCGTGCAGCCACGGATCATGTCCAGCGGAGCACAATTTCCGCAGGCCGGCCCGTCGTTTTTTGTGGGCCTGCTTCCTCACCTCGATCAACAGGTCTTGTATAGCAAGCTCAACCTCTCCGCACCTGGAAGTGGCGATGTCTCGCTGGGACCAAACGGTCCGGCCGTCCGGGGTGCTTACATCCCAGCGTATCGCTGCCCCAGCTCCACTCTTGCCGAATTCTATCCTGTCGTTGCGATTCCCGTCCTCATGCCCTCGTATGTCGGCATTTCCGGGGCGACTGCGACTTCCCCAGGCAATCCTGATTTCCCGGAAACACGTGTGAAAAATTTCGCCGTGTGCTCTGGTGTGGTCGGCCAGATGTCCTGGGGGGGAGTCCTGCTCGCGAATGAAGTTAGGTCGATGCGCGATGTCCAGGACGGTAGCAGCAGCACCATTGTGATTGCTGAGTCCTCGGCACCCGTGACTGACGCCACCGGCCGAAAGCTCCGCATGGACGGCGGTTATCCAGTCAGTTGGTTGCGCAGCACCGACAGTTTTGGGACAGGCGCAAGCTACCAGAACCCCAACTCAAGGTTAGCTACCCGATGCTACAACCTGACCACGGTTCGTCACCCGGTCGGTATGCGTGAAGCCCCTGTTGAGGGAAGTGCATGCCAGGCGGGCACTCCGAATCGTCCGATCAACTCAGAACATGCTGGTGGCGCCGGAGCGCTTCAGTGTGATGGGTCAGTCAGGTTTCTGAGCAGCAGTATGGATATGTACCTGCTCAAGGCCCTGGCGACGCGGGACGACGGAGCCGCGATCAGTCTCGACTGACCACGGACAAGTCGCTCTCGCGAGTTTTGCTGCGTGTCGAATGGTTTCGAGTCACAAAGTATTGAAGGAGTAAGTACTGTGCGGCATTTTCTACTCAGCTTGGCGATTTGCCTCAGTTCAAGTGTCAGCCTGATGGCGGAGGAATTACGTTACTGTCTTTACTGGCCAGTCTACATCGATGGCGGGACGGCCCTTTATGTATCAGACATGATTGACATTTCGAACGCCTACCCCTGCAGCGACGCCTACTTCTGCTACTACTGGGCTGACTCTGACGATCCAAACGTGCCGGAAAACTGCCCTAACTGCGTCCACACACTGTTCGCCCGAGCAGCAAATGTCAGCTCCAAGGACCAGCCTGCGAAGAAAGATCCTTTTGCCGGGCTCCGGAAGCCTTTTTCAAGCAAATCGGAATTTGCCCAACTGGTCCCCACGAAATGGCAGCGAATCGATGCCGATGCCGAAGGAACCTATACATGGAATCCCCGTGATGGTGTGACCTGCCAGAACAGTCGCGTAGTGACTGTGAAAACCGAATTGGGTGAGAAGGTTCAGGTCAAAATCTTTGACCTCAAGTTCAGCCCAGGCCGCGCAGGTGTCATCCAAAGTTCCGCTCCGTCCAAGACAGCCAAACTTGGTTATGAGATCACTGATGCATCGCAATCCAATGTTTCGACTTACGTACCTAAGAAGATGCCGAACGTCGATTCGGCCTACCAGGGCGTGATCAATGTCGATGGCGCTAATTACACTATCATTTCAAAAGCACCACTGTTCCGCGAATAAAACGCTCAGCATTGCTGTTCCGAACAGCGGAAGTCTCAACTGCCGCTGACATCAGAAACTCCCTCACTTCGCCCGTGAGGGAGTTTTCTTTTGGTAAGACATAAAATCAGCAGCGGATCGATGCGGTCGTGCACTCCGAACAGTTCTGACCCCGGTCCACCCTTCGGTGAAGTACTCGATCTGAACCTTGGAATGCGAAGTTGCTTCTGACGCTTCAGACAAGGGACCGTTTCGAATAATGCGTGTCCTCGACTCAAGATCGCCGAGCGAGGCCCGTTTCCCTTGAAGCGTACCAGCTGCTGCGGGACGAGTCGCGGTCCACTCCCACAGCCCCGAGTGAACACCGGAAATTCTCGCATTCTCCAGCCGCCCGTCGCGGTCCGCAGCCGCCTCCAGGGCCGCAAGTTCCGCAGCAAACGGCACTCGCTTCCCCGTCCGTTCTGCATGTGAAAGAGCCTCGTCATACCTGACTGAAGCCAAGGGCGGCATATCCGATACCTTGGCCCTGTTTGGCGAGAACTGCTCAATCAAATCCACCTGGACTTCGTTCAGGTCAGCGTAAAACGCGGGAACGACCACCATGTCAGGGGCCGTATTCGTATCCGGAGACATCAGCACGGGTGACTCAACCAGCGAGTCTTCCACGTAGAACATCGGGGTAGTCGTGTCCGCCGGAGGAATCACGATCCTCGGCAGCACCACCCGGCCAGAACTGTCTTTCTTCCAGAAGTTATGGTTACGAGCAAACGAGGCCCCTTCTTCGGCTTCAGGAACGCGCCGGAACACTTCGTGGAATCGAGCCGTGCCGTCGCGACCTCCGCTTCCATTCAACACAGCGACGATGAAGTAGTCACCTGGTGGCAATTTGGCGCGAAGCGGAGTGACACCGCGTAAATTGTGGATCTTTTCAGGGTCTGGCTCACCCGTAACGGGGTCAAGTTCGACCGCAGTGATGGAGCAGCCGGGTGGATCTGTCTGAAAGACAACTTGTTGTCGGAACGGGGCAGGCAACGATGCCCACCAGAAGGTGGCAATCACCCCGACTCCCGCAATCATGCCTAGCCACCAGTGGCGTGCGCGGTGATAGTGCTTCGTCAGCCGTTTGGTCATATGGTAATGCCATGGCCGCGTCACCCCCTGAATCACCTCACCATCCAGATATCGTTCGAGATCGTTTTGCAGATCCCGCGCATGAGCATATCGGTCTTCGGGAGACTTCTTCAGACACTTCAGGCAGATATCTGCCAGGTCGGGGGGAATCCTGGGATTGATCGCCCTGGGATGCACAGGCTCTTCATGAAGAACCTGCGAAATCACCATCAACTCTTCGCCACGGAACGGCAACTGTCCCGTCAGCAGTTCGTAAAGAATGACCCCGAGGGAGTAAATGTCACTGCGACGATCCACCGCGTCATGGTCCGCACGCGCCTGCTCGGGCGACATATATTCAATCGTGCCCATGACTTTGCCAGGCGTTGCCAGTGCATCGTCACCGAATTCATGCTTCGCGAGACCAAAATCGGCAATCAGCGGTTCCCCCGCCAGATTCATCAGCACATTCGACGGCTTCAAATCGCGGTGGATCACGCCATTGGTATGAGCGAACTGGACGGCATTCGCGAGCTTCTTCACCAATTGGGCAGCCGAGATGGGGTCAACGACGCGATCGCGACGCCATTCTTTCAGATTACAGCCCTCAATGTAGTGCGTTACAATGGCAAACGCGTCTTCATCAATATCGTAAACTTCGACGATATTGGGATGATGCAGTTTCGCATTGGTCTGGGCCTCATGCATGATGGCAGAGAAGTTTCGCGTTGCCGCAGCGCCTTTGTTGGCCAGCTTGACGGCGACTTCTCGTGTCAACTTGAGATCATAAGCTTTCCAGACCGTTCCAAAGCCCCCCTCTCCGGCTTTCTTGATCAACTGGAAACGCTTCAGTTGTGGCAAGACTTTCGAGTCAGTTTCTGCATCGGGATTCATCTTAGTTTTGGTGAGCCCCGCCCCTCCCTTTCCCTCGACTAGTTCTTCATAGAGAGGCTGCAACACGTCGATCGATTCAGGGAAACGCTCGAAGTAGGCCGAGAAATCGGCCGTTCCGCAATGGCGCGCGTACTGGTACTCGATTTCAACAAGCTTGCGCAGCAGGGGACGTCGCTCTGCCGTCTTGATACGATCGAGGTAGTCTTCGATCTTCGGATTGGCGTTGCTCCAGACTCGCGCATCAAACTCATCGCAGATTTTCGCAACCAGATCGTGGGGTGAATAGATCTGCGTCTCTTTATCGGTTAAGACGGTTTTACTCACGTGGAGTTTGCGCGACATGACTCTTCCAATCGGGGACAGCCCCACCACCAGACTCGGGGCACTTTTCGATCCGGACAGTTTCGGCGTTTAACTGGTTCATTGTGGGGTTCTCGCGGCCTGTTCCGCAAGTCGCCACCACATCAAATCGGTCAAATCAGATACTAGAGAGTGCGTCAAACCGAAAAACAGGCTTGACAAATCAGACGTTTCGTCTGTTAATAGTTATTGCCTTCTCCGCTCCCGCAACAAATGTGCAAAATCACGTCGAATCCCTGGGGCGGCCGAGTCATCTGATCACTCGCATGTACAGAATTCACAACACGATTTACAGCCTCGAGATCCGTTTGATCGACCCGTCAACCGTTCTATTTGAGACGTCCTCTCCATAGCCCACAGCCAATGAGAGTGCCTGACCATGATCCTCAAGAACTGCATCCGCCCCGGGTCGCACTCTCACCCCTTGAGGATGTCCGAAGCAGCATCCGTGCCCTCCTTGAAGCAGCTCCGCGGTGCCACGGCTTGCCCCCTCTCTGGCGCCCTGTGGGGGATCCTTTTCCTCGGCGCTCTGATTCTATCACGTCCGGTCAAGGCCGACGACGCGCAGCACCTGGCAGACCTGATTGATCGCCACATCGAAGCTCGCTGGGAATCAGATGGGGTGACCCCTGCACCGATTGCGGACGACGCAGAATACCTGCGCCGGGTATATCTGCACATCGGCGGGACGATCCCCACCGTGGCACAGACTCGCCGTTTTCTCGCCAGTGAGTCTCCCCAAAACCGCCGACTCGAGGTCGAAGATCTGCTGGAAGGTCCGCAATATATCACGAACTTCAGCAACTTCTGGACACGGGTCCTGATGCCCGAATCCGGAACGGACATTCAGAACAGGGCTCAGCGGCCCGGTTTTCAGGCCTGGCTCCGTCAGCATCTGGCGCGAAACACCCACTACAACGCAATCGTCTACGAACTCCTGACGACTCCACTCGCGGGAGATCGTTCCATGAATGTCGCGATGCAATCGACCGGGCCACTTACCCCCATTGCCTTTTTTACCACCAAGCAGATCAAACCAGAGAATCTGGCTGCCGCCACTTCGCGGATGTTCATGGGGATTCGGATCGAATGTGCTCAATGTCACAATCATCCCCACGACGACTGGAAACAAGAGCAATTCTGGGGCTATGCCGCGTTCTTTGCCGGGATCGAACGCACCAGCCGGGACGAGAACGCCCTCGGTCAGGTCAAAGAAGTCTTCGATCGGCGCGAATTGACGATTCCCGAACAGGAAACCGTTGTCCAGGCGATGTATCTCGACGGAAGCCAGCCCCAATGGCGATCAAAGGTCAGCTCCCGTCGGACACTCGCCGACTGGCTCACAACCAAACAAAATCCTTACTTCTCAAAAGCCGTGGTGAACCGGCTGTGGGGACACTTCTTCGGCGTCGGAATTGTTGATCCCATCGATGATTTCGGCGGACCGAATCAGCCCAGCCATCCCGAACTGCTCGAAGCGCTCGCCTTGGATTTTGCCGAACATGATTTTGATTTGAAGTACTTTATCCGGGGCCTGACGGCGTCGAAGACCTACCAGCGATCAAGCCGGATGACACATGCATCACAAGGCGAACCACAGCAGTTCGCAAGGATGACGGTTCAGGGACTGACGGGTGAGCAGCTATTTGATTCCATGGCTGTCGCGGTCGGATATCTCGAACCCTTCCAGCCGATACAGCCATTTCAGCTCGATCGCCCCGGACCTCGAACGGAATTTCTGGAACTGTTCGATTCGAACAGTGATTCCCCGACCGAGCGTCAGACATCAATCCTGCAGGCACTGGCAATGATGAACGGTCAGTTTTCGACCTCTGTCACCAGCCTGGAACAAAGTTCGACACTATCCGCCGTTGCGGAATTTCCCTGGATGAAGACAGCGGACCGGATTGATGCCCTGTATCTGGCCACCCTGACTCGCAAACCGCGACCTGAAGAACGAGAGCGATTAACTCAATACGTCGACTCTGGCGGCCCTGCGGAAAATCCCAAGCAGGCTCTGGCCGACGTCTTCTGGGCCCTGCTGAACAGCTCGGAATTTCTCTTCAACCACTAATGACGTCAGTCTTATCGAGCCAACCCGGAATCAGAAGGCGGAAAGGAACGATGGCCTGAAACTGTGCTCTGGTGTCACGCAGTCTCATGTCCTTCGGTCTCTTGCAAGCCGCCACCGCGAAACATCCCAACCTCAGACCGGAGCATGACCATGGCTGCTGAGTCTTCCCTTTCCCGTCGCGACATGATGAAACGGCTGTCCGCCTATGGAGCCTTCGGCGCTTCCATGTCGGGCTGGCTTCCCGCATTCGCGAACAACACCGCCGGTCAAACAACGGAACGTCAGCGATCCGTGATCCTGTTGTGGATGACTGGTGGCCCCCCCCAGACAGACACGTTCGACATGAAACCGGGCCACGCGAACGGAGGACAATTCAAACCGATCGAGACCTCGGTTCCTGGGGTTCAGATCTGCGAGCATCTTCCGCAAGTCGCGCGGCTGATGCAGTACTGTGCCCCCATCCGTTCGATGAGCACCAAGGAAGGAGACCATACGCGGGCCACCTACCTGCTCCGTACCGGCAATCTGCCGCAAGGTCCCATTGATTACCCCACGCTTGGATCGCTCTTCAGCAAGGAACTGGGACAAGAAGACTCGGATCTCCCGAATTTTGTCGCGGTCGCACCCTACACACAGTTCAGCCCGGCAGCCTACGGGCCAGGGTTTCTCGGTCCCAAGTTCGCCCCCCTCATCGTGGGCGATGCCAACCCGCTCGGGAACGCGAACCAGATGAACTACGACCGGTCACTGGCCGTCAAGAACCTGTCGCTACCCCTGGGAATCGACATCGCACGGGCGGATGCACGGTTATCTCTCCTGGCGGACATGGAAACGGACTTTGCAAGTACCCGGCCGGGACTCACGGCCGAAAGCCACCAGTCAGCCTACTCCGCAGCGGTCCGTATGATGCGTTCAGAAGCGGTTAAAGCCTTTAATCTCGATGACGAAAACGCGAAGCTTCGTGACGCGTACGGACGTAATCAGTTCGGCCAGGCCTGCCTGCTTGCGCGAAGACTCGTGGAACGAGGCGTCCCGTTCGTGGAGGTTTCGCTAAATGGCCTGGGTAATGGCCAGTCATTCGCGTGGGACACTCACTTGCAAAACTTCACATCCGTCAAAGGTCTGCTGGAGGCCCTGGACCCCGCCTGGGCGACGCTGATGACCGACCTGAAGGATCGCGGGCTGCTTGATTCAACCATGATTGTGTGGATGGGAGAATTCGGACGCACCCCGCGAATCAATGAACAGGCGGGTCGCGATCACTTCCCAAATGCCTGGTCGACCGTGCTCTGCGGTGGAGGGATCCGGGGTGGACAAGTCGTCGGGAAAACGAGCGAAGATGGAATGAAGGTCGAAGAGCGTCCCGTTTCCGTCCAGGATCTCTTCGCGACTCTGTGCAAAGGGCTGGGGCTGGATTCGATGAAGCAGAACATCTCGAACGTGGGTCGCCCTATTCGACTCGCAGATCCGACTGCCAAACCGATCGAAGAAATCGTCGGCTGAACCACCCTGCAAGACGGCTGAAATGGAATCGCCTTTCGGGTGAAGTTGCAGCGAGACCGCACTTCAAAAACTCATCTGGCCGCACCAACCCCAACATCAGAAGTGCCTCGGTGTCATTATGAAACGGCTATTCTGCCTGCTGAATCTCCTGGCGCTGCCGCTGTGGGCCAGTGACGCCCCCGATGAAGCCGCCTACTCGGTCTACCTGGGTGAGAACGGTGTGCTCGTCCTCAAACTGATCATCGAGGTCGAAGGATCGACACCCCGCGGAGCGTTCGAGCATTACATTGATCATCTGATGAAATCGCTGGACAGCAACGGTGACGGCACGGTCACCACGAACGAAACGAACGGTAAATACCTGACGGCCAACGACGCTCGACAAGCTCAATTGACGCCTTCCAGCGAAACCGTTGCCCGGAATCTCGTTCCTGATACGAGCCCTGCCGACGGCAAGATTACCCGTCAGGAATTTCTCGCGTACTATCGACGCATCGGCCTGAATCCCTTCGTCGCCTTTTTCCAGCCGAATGCAGAACCGCAGAACGGGAATCGGCAACCACGTCGAGGGACAAGTCCGTCGGAGACCTCACTTTTTCTGCAACTGGACACCAATCGCGATGGCAAGCTCTCGGCCGATGAGTTGACCGGTGCGCTGCAGACACTACGGAAACTCGACCTGGACCATGACGAAACCATCAGCGCTGCGGAACTCAATCCCCTCACCGATACGGTCGTCAACCAGCAGCGACTCCCGCAGACTCAGGATCGAATGGGGTCGACGAGCCCTTTCCTGGGTGCGGGCTTCGATGAATCCCTGCAGAAGCAAGTCCGTCGCCTGATCGAGAAATATGACACGACCGACCCACTCAAGTCGGGATTACCTGGTTCCAGGGTCCGCAATCAGAAACTCAGCCCCCAGGAAATCGGGCTGTCACAAACCGCGTTCACCCGCTACGACGGCGATGGGGACGGCCAGCTTGACTTTGATGAACTCCGTCAGTTTCTGACACACCCGGAACCAACGATCATCATCACATTCAATCTAGGCGAAGATAGCCCCTTAAGCACTCATACAGTGACGGACGAACTTCAGGATAAAGTCAAAATCAGCCCTGACGGCTCTGCCAATATTAACTTGGGAAGCACCCAACTATGCCTGGTCAAGAACAACGTTTCGCGGGTGCCATCGGCGGACCAATTTCTGAAGCCCCAGTTCATGGCAGCGGATGCGGATGCAAACGGGTACCTGGAGAAAAGCGAGGCCGATCGTGCCTTCTTCTTCGGCGCAACATTCCAGGACCTGGATGCGGACAAGAATGAAAAGCTATTCCTTGAAGAAGTCGTCGCCTACTTTCAGCTCCGATTCGGTGTTGCCCGCAGCCGCGTCGTCCTGAATATCAATGAGCAGGGCCGCACCTTGTTCGAGATCCTGGATACAGATCGAGACCGTCGTCTCTCGTTCCGTGAACTCAAGTCGGCGGCAGAGAAACTCGCCCTCTGGGACAAAGACGGGGATGGACTCTTGTCCGACTCAGAAGTCCCGCTGCAGTATCGTCTGGTTGTCGCACAAGGGACGCTGCCCGCCCTGGAAGGCAATGTCGATCGCGGCAACCAGACAGGAACGCTGGCGGAACTGACAACGGGACCGCTCTGGTTTCGTAAAATGGACAAAAACCGCGACGGTGAAGTATCGCAACGTGAGTTCCTGGGCGACCTCTCGCTCTTTGAGCAGTTCGACCAGAACAAGGATCAGTACATCGACCTGACAGAAGCCCTTTCCGCTCCCGTTGAATCGTTAAAGTGACCGCAATCCAGGTCCCCGCTCATCGTGTCGACGGCCAGAGCAATGTCCTGAGAGGCTTCAGCCGTATTGCGACATCCCTTCTCACATGTCGACCTGCTTCACAGGTGAGTACGGTCCGCCGATCGATCTCGCGCACAGCTCTCTAAATCACGTTGCCGCTTAGGTACCGATGTGACGAGCCCCTCATCGCGGGGCTCGTCCTCCGCAATGTAGAGCTTTTCTCAAATGACAATTCACCCGCGTGGCCGACAGAGCCAATGCGTGTATGGTGCACTAACATCTCTGGGGAAATCGAAGTATAAGATCGAATGTAGCATTACTATGGAAACAGAGAGACGGAAATCAATTGACGACTCTCTCCGCTCCGTGCATGAGGTCGACCGAGGTTTACGATTGACGTTTGAGTACTAATCCGCATTCGCGGATACGACCACCCGCTTACACGACGAATCGCGAAGACTGCGAGTTCGTTATTCTCGCCGGGGAAAAACACATGAATTCGCTCAATGACGAGGCGACCCGTTTGGAAGAGGATGATTTTATCCCACGAACGGCAGGTCCACCCCTCTATCGGCGTCAAGATTACGTCGGAGCCACTCGACACGCCCTCATCTTTGCCATCGACGGATTTGTTCTTCAACTGATATGCCTGATCTTACTTGACATTGACGCAGCGATTTTCAACTCGTCTAAGACGGCTCCCGCAAACGCATATAACGTGGTGGGACTGAGTGCCTGTCTCGTCGTCTGCTGGTTTTATCTCGCGGTTCTTAAACCCTCGCGATTCCGTTCGCCTGGTTACTGGATCACAGACGCCCGGATCGTGACGATTCATGGCCAGCCCCCCTCTCCCTGGCGGATGACCAAACGGCTAATCTGGTCCGTGCTCAGCATTTGCTGCTACTACCCGGTCAGCATCGTCACCGACCTCCTGTGGACGGCTGTTGAGGACGAACGGCAGATGCTCCGGGATCTGGTATTCGAGACTCGACTCATTCGCAACAAGGCCGTCCCCACGGGAACCGGCAGAATCTCGCGCCGATTCGTGACCGCGATGGGAATCGTGATCTCTTACCCATGCGTCTGCGAAAGAGTAAAAGCTCCGCCCAAAACCTGACCCAGCAAGCGAAATCCTCATTCCTGAAATCTGTAGGCCTGATCAACCGGCAAGTCGTAGCGAAAGGGATTGATCCGGGCAGAGACCTTGCCATTTGCATTGAATGGTCGAGCCTGACATCTTGCGGTGTGGTCCTCGTGACGATGCCTGCCTGATCAGTTTGCCGTGCAAATTGATTGGGAAGTCGGGACAATCACGTTAAAGTCATTTCAGATTCCCGCGTCACGAACGGTCACTGGAAAAGTTTTCCAGGGGATTCCAAAACAGGCGGGATCGTTTCACATCTCACGAAGGGGCAGCATGTTCGATACCTTGAAGCAGGCTGTGTTTGCCAGTATCGGTTTGGCAGATTTGACACGAGAGAAAGTGGAAGGAGTCGTTGCGGAGGTTGCGCGACGGGCAAAACTATCCGAGGCAGACGCTGCGGAATTTCAAGCGGAACTGAACGAACGCGTCGAGAAGGCACGAGCCGAACTCGGTGCGGAGATCGATCGCAGGATCGATCAGGCATTCATTCAGTTAGGACTACTGAAAGCGAACGTAAAGCACGAAGCGGAAAGTGTCGGCAGTACCGTCCAGAAGCTGACAGATCAAAGCCTCGATACTGTCCTGTCGAGAGCGGGAGTGGCGCGCCAGGAGGACATCGATTCTCTCACACAGCGGATTGAACTGTTGGAAAAGAAACTAGCCGAAAAGTGTTCCTGAGAGTCCGTTCTGCGAACACCTTGTCGAAGCTCTTTCGAGAAACAAATTGCACGCGTAGTCTGGCTAACAGACTACGCGGGTTTGCATCACCAACATTTGACCTATTTTGCGTGAGAACGAAGGCCATCCTCATTCAGCCGAAACTCAATCTTCGAGTTTGACAAAGGCGACTGCGTTGTTGTTGTTCATGGGAATAATGAGCTGCTTCTGCTTTGAGTCGTAGCCCATCGAAGCCGCGCTGGGGATCCCTGCGGCAATCACCTTGACAGGTTGGCCTGGACGAATTTCCGAGATGCTTCCGAAGCGGACGCTGCTGACATACTTCGTCCCATCCGGAAGGATGACCAGCCCATCATTGCCTCCTTCCGCCGAGTGTTCGGTGCGGATCAACCTGGCTGATGCCGGATCAAACGTCAGCAGGGCATTGTTTCCCACGTTCACGACAACAACGTGCCCCTCCTGATCAATCGCCACGCCGTTGGGACTGACGAGGGGTTCGCCTTCCACAAACGTCGTCACCACACCATCGCGGGTGATTTTATAGACACGGCTTTCTGGCCGGGTGTTCGAAACGAAGATGGTCCCCTCTTTGGTCACAGCAATCCCGTTAAGAAACGTAGCCCCTTCGACGGGATAGGCACGGCCCGGCTTCCCCGTCGCCAGATCAAACGTGCGCACGACATCAATGTCTGCGGCGTAAAGGACTCCGTTCTGGATGGCACTGCCGAGCGGATGATTGAGCGTCAGTCCGTCGCGAGTGGCACCGATCCACTTGGCCGTGTGGACGGACCCATCCGGGTGCAGCAGCGAGACGTATCCGTCGTTGGGTTCCTGAGCCTGAGGAACACCTGCGTTCATGACCACAATCAGATTTCGACCGGGATCATACGTGCAACTTTCCGCAAAGCGAAAACTTCCGTAGACTTTGACGTTGCTGGTCATCTTTACAAATTGCCCAGCTTCATTGACGGAACCCAGGGGCTGGCCCGCCTGAAACTCGTTGGAAGCCCCAGCGGGTGCTTGTGCAAAAGCACCACACGTGGTCAGCATCCATACACACGCAGACAATGCGAAAGTAACCTTCATGCATACGACTCCTCAGTTGATGTCACTCATCAGCAGAAATTCGACCAGCCCATTAGGTCCCGAGGCCCTGGACGAGTAAACTCGACACTGTACCGGACAGCTTACCGCATCACCCCCGCAGGTGATGGAACATTCC
>NZ_DASWWZ010000510.1:0-4805 GCF_036405755.1 Schlesneria sp. | reverse complement strand
ATCGTTAATCTCGATTGTATAAGCGGTCATGGGCGATCATTGGGGCACGACTGTCAGCAGTCTCGTTACGGAATCCAGGTCGGGGGTCAGCAAGTAACCTTCGCAGCAAAAGGGGCTTTTTTCAACGCCCCCCGGTCCGTTATGCCGCCAGCCGGATCTGTTCGCGCGTTTCATCTCCGTCCATGTCGTTGCCGTGATCTTCCATCATATCGTCGACTTCAGGCTTTTCGTCGTGGCCGTAGCCATAGCCGTAGCCGTAACCATAGCCGTACTCTGAACCGCTGCTGGTCGCAATATGGTTGGCGACGATCCCCACGACCTGAACGCCTGATCCGCGGAACGACTCGACGGCGCGAAGGACCAGTTTGCGGCGATTTTTGTCGGGACGAATCACCACCACAGCGCCATCGACCAGTCGGCCAATGATTGCCGGATCGGTCACTGCCAGAACCGGCGGTGCGTCGATGAGAATCTGTTCGTAATTGGACTCAGCCCAGGCGATAATGTCGTTGAACCGCTCGCTGGCCAGAAGCTCGGACGGGTTGGCAGGTCGAGGTCCAGACGGCATCACGTCCAGATTCTCGATCCCCAGATTGAAGATGTTTTCGAGGCAACTTTCCGCGACCGGTTTCGAGTCGCGAAGGATCTGGGACAATCCTCGCGGACCTTTCAGATCCAGCAACTGTGTCATCCCCGGACGACGAAGGTCAGCATCGATCAGCAACGTCTTTTTCTTGGCCTGGGCAAAGGCAACCGCCAGGTTCGCCAGCGTGGTCGTCTTACCGTCCCCAGGCTCGGTACTGGTCATCACCAGTCGCTGGGTGTTTGCCGTCGAGAACGTAATCGAACTTCGCAGCGTTCGGAACGATTCCGATTCCAGACTGTCGGGTCGGGCAAACGTGACGATTCCATCCAGTGCATCGCCGTCCAGCGGTTCCATCTCGCGAATCATCGCCAGGATTGCCAGACCAAGCTGTGCCTGGAGTTCATCCGGTGACCGGAACCGGTCGTCCAGAACATCGCCGACGTAGATGACGCCCAGGCCGGCAATGACACCCAGGAATGTACACAGGAAAACCGTCGTCGAGATCTTCGGAGCCACAGCCCCCAGAATCACTTTTGCAGGCGAGGGGACGCTGATCGTCAGACCCGAATCAGCACCAATGTCAATCTTCTTCATCTGTTCCAGCACGAAGTCGTAGTAGGCGCGGGAACGCTTTAATGCCATCTCCACGATATCAATCTGCGCGATCTGACCGTTCAAATTGAGCGCCTGTCGATTGACCGCTTCAAACTCTTCTCGAATCGCAGCTTCGTGAGCACTTGCCTGATAGAGCCGTTGCTTGGCCATTTCGAGCAATTTGGGGGCGAGCTTTTGTTCCCGGGCGTCTCTCATGCTTTCAGACACCACTTCAGCCCGTCCGTCCAACCATTGTTGCGTCTGTCGGATTCGTTCCTGCAACTGTTTGACCTGGGGGTGCTTGGGACCGTAGATCTGCAGGCGGTTTTCAAGCTCCGCCTTGTCCATCAACAGTTCGTCCTCGCGTTTTGCGACGGTGTAGGCGTCGTTCGCGCCGATCCCCAGATCCCGCAGAATGAATTCTCGCGAGATGTCACCCGCCACCTGTTGCAGGAACGGCTGGATATCCGTGCCGGTTTCGAGCGCATATTCGACGGATGTCAGCAGGGCACGACATTCCAGTGTCTTCTTCTGAGCTTCGCTGAGCGCGTCATTCAACGTCATCGTCTGTTCGATGATCAAGTGAGTGCTGCGGTCGCCTCCTTGAAAGAGGATTCCGGATTCGCGTTGAAGCGTCAGAAGTTCGGCTTCTTTCTCGCGAAGCGAGCTTTCGATCTTGGCTTTTTCCTGATTCAGCAGCGCCAGGCTCTCTTTGGCGTTCCCTTTGTGGATTTCACGCATGTATTCCACGTAAGAGCCGACGATGGCGTCAACGACGAACTTGGCCGTCTTGGGGTTCTTGGAAACATAGCGAACCGAGATCAGGTTCGTGAGTCGCGTCGACGAGACCGAGAGGTTCTTTTTCAATTCGGCAGGCCAGCGAGACTTGGGAATCCCTTTCAGATCGCCGCGATGAGCCGTGGGCAAGCGCGAGATCGCTCCGATCAGTACCCGATCGCTCATCAGAACTTTCTGGTACGTCGGCATGATGTCCTGAATCGAACGCTGGTTCGACTGGTTGCTTCCCTCAAGCACGTTACCTTCCGTCTTGAGCACCATGATTTCCGAAGAGGATTCGTACTTTCTGGTCGCGGTGACATACCACGCGGACCCGATAATTCCTCCCAGAATCGTGCAGACGATCAGGGTAGCGAGCTTGCGCCGTACCACCTGGAGGAAGCGGACCGCTTCGTTAAGCAGGTTTGGACTGGTCGCCGAGGGCTCGGACGATCGTGTCGGACGTTCAATTGTATTCATGCAGCTAGACCAGTGGGAGAAACAAGACCAGCAAGGGGAAACAGCAAAACCGAGCCGGGAACTTCAGCCACTGGCCCCAATCCAGGGCCAGCAGACTGACGTTCGGGGTTCGGTTATTGCGACATCGTGCATCGACAGGATCAATCAGCAAATCAAGGACATTAACTGAGCCGTTAGAACAACGGTGTGCCTACCAGTGGGAAGGATCCGCCGATGTTCATACCAACCCGCTTAAACAGATCGAGCGTGAAGGTCAGTGGTGTCTGTTCGACGCTCACAACATCACCCGGCTGCAGCCGGATGTTGGCATCAGCTTTCTGCTTTGCGTTCGCAAGTGTGGTTTCAATGATGAAGGTCTGGACGCGGTCCGGATTCTTGGGATCAATCGGCCCCAGGTCACTTCCCGGTTTCCGACGGATCACGTAGACCTTATTCGCCCCCAGCGAGTTCGTACCGCCCGCAAGTGCGATGGCATCCAGAACGCGAACTTCTTCGGCAATCGGGAACTCGAACCGGCCCGCACGCGTCACCAGTCCGGTCACATGCAGCGGTTCGGGATCACGTCGTTCAACGTAGACGACAGCACCGTCTTCAAGCTGGTAGCCATTCGTTCCGTTTTTCGTCGCCGAGACCAGGTCGACCGTGACCGTATCATTGCCCGCACCGGCCAGTTCGATACTGTGCCCTCCGATCGTCCCATCTTCCGAAGTATCGATGTGATTGACCGTCTGCAGACCTTGATCGGAAAGGCCAGCGAACTTGCCTCCCGCTTCACCGAACGGACTGCCCGGATTACGAATAACGACCTGAGTTCCCGCAGTCTCGTCCAGACCATCCGCTTCGCTGATCGCCGCGAGCAAATCAGATTGTCCCCGCGGCAGATGATAGGTAGAAGGCTTTTTAACGGCTCCCATCACGACAATCCGGTTAGTCCGCTGACTTTTCATCGTCATCGTCACATTCGGATTTCGATAGAGACCTTGTTCGATGCATTCATAGACGATTGCCGCTTCGGCCGCTTCCAGCTTCAGACCAGCCAGTTTGACCCGTCCAATTTCGGGAATGTTGGCATAACCGTCTTCTTCAATTCGCAGCGGAATCCGGGTGGTATCTTTTTCGTTCAGGCCTGCGGCAATCACGACCTCCACCACGTCGCCCCGATCCAGCACATCAGACTTTCTGGCAGTACTTGCCAGTCGGCTCAGATCCACGGTTTGCGGGTTCTCGCGTGCTCCGGCGATTAAGTCGGGTGGCAAGTCTTTGGTCGTATACTTTTCACCCTTAATCGTCGCACAACCCAGACTCGTCAGAGTAAGAATCACCGTGAAAAGTAATCCGATCGAAAGTCTCTTCAGTGGAGACATGGACTGTTCCTTCACGCCTGGCAGACACGGATTGATCTGCCTCACAGGCAGGCCCCTCAACAACAAAACGTCAGTACAGCCGCGCACGAGGAACGGTCCACGAGACGACGTTGACTCAGGCGATTTTGCCAGCGGAGTCACTGTTGATGTACATCCAATTGAGGGACTGAGAGATGGGAAAAGGACCGGCCGAGTTAATGGGAAGGCCAAGTCGCGCGGAATCTAGGGGAATACAAAATTAGCGTCAATACGAGTCAGGCCGTTCAATAGTCGATCACCCCCCCAATATCCTCTGCGGGATTCATAATCCCTTTCGTTTCGTCTCGCAGCGGCAGAAACGGCCGACCATCCAGCGACAAAATGGGTCGGAATCTCCCCTCATACAAGCCACAACGAGGAGTGAGAGTTCGGCGCAATGACATGCGAATCGGGGCCGGTGGGACAGAGAGCCCCAGGACGGGTCAAGCAGCGAAATCAGTAAGGCTGGGCAGCACCCTGCAACGAGCCAAGCTGCGTTGACGAGATTGTCTTGTTGCCGAATCGAGGTTCGACGGAAAGCCCGATACCGACGTTGTTCTTACTGACGTCGACGTTCGCCCCCATATGGATCAGCAACCACTCGCCGATTCGGGTCAGTGTAAAGCCCTGACCACGGCTCATCCCTTCGCCCAGGTCGAATGCGGTTGTGGCCGTCGACACCCATTTCGGACTGAGCACGTAACTATAGGTGGCTGTGGCGATCTGACTGTCGAGGGTCCCCCCCTTAACCTGCCGCAGACCAAGATAGATGCTGCCGCGAAGACTGCGCTGACTGAGAACACCCAGACTCCATAACTGCTGCCCTTCCGGGAAGAAGTCATACAGGCTGCTCGCCAGAATCGAAGTCCGGTCACCGACGTGCCACGCATATCGGGAACTGACTAGACCGATTGTCTCTCCAAAGTTGTCTCGATCGGCATCCGGGAAGATCGACGCACCAAGGTCCAGTGTCATCCAGTCTTTGA
>NZ_DASWWZ010000509.1:0-9820 GCF_036405755.1 Schlesneria sp. | reverse complement strand
CAGTTTCCGGCAAGGGGTCCGGAGTCGATTTAGGATCAATCGTTTCGTCAGATGATTCGATCACGTTGTCACTCTTGGAAGTGTCGCCACGGACGCCGAAAGATATCGATGGTACGCAGACCGTTTTTCGCGGGTCAACCATCGGGTCCAAAGCGGGCCTACGCCGCCCTGATCGAATTCGTTGGAAGCGATTCCCCGCAACCCGAAATCAGTCCCGCAGAAAATGTTGCTGCTTCGTCAAAGACCAAGAATGTGGTCCCTTCGCATCCGCTGCGGCGACGAGTGAGAAGTCACTTCCCCTCACTCCAGATCGCCCCGAATGGGATACTGTCAGAGAGCCACGTCGGCGAGCCCGCGGCATGGCTGACGAAGACCGGAAATCAGTAACGGACGCCCAGCGAAATAATGGCTGAATCGGCCAGCGTGAAGTTGGGAGAGGGTCCGTTGAATTTGGTCTGCCGGTCGAACACATATCCGACCTCGGCATTGAACGAGTATCGCTGGTGGTCCCAGCGGATGCCGGCCGTCAGACGCTGATCGATGAACTGAGCCCGTTCACTGAGCGTCGGGTCCGAAAGGACAGTCTGCCACGATTCGGCCGTGTACTCATACTGACCATAGACCCAGAAATCGGCTCTGGCCCAGTTTCCCAGGAAATAACTGATTTTCGACGTCGGAAACAGAGCTCGTACTTCCCAACGGTCATCCGGGGTCCAGATGAGTCCCGCGTGTGGCACGAACAGGGTATCGACACGGTCCCAGATGGCGAGTCCCAGCACGACTTTCCAGTGTTCACAGGCAGAATAGGTCAGGATCGCTCTTCCGTCGAAGTTGTAGGCGTTGGCATCCAGGGATGCTCCGTAAGTCTTTACGATCTGTGGATGAAAGGCGATCTGGGCACTCCACGGACCGTCATCGTAGAAACCCAGCATCAGATCACTGGAGAGTTGATCGACGTGCGGGGGAAGTGAAATTCCCCCCGGGCCTTCCCACCAGTGCGCACTGAACCACAACGTGGCGTCGAACAGCAGGCCGGGTGTCAGGACCCTCGCGTACTTGGCGTTGGAATTCCACTCGGTCATCTGCATGGCACCGGTCGTTCCAGATGCCGTGGACGAAGGGAGAAAACTGAACTCGTTGAACGTCGTCCAGCCGAGCCGGTAAGGCTGTGGTCCGTAAGATCCCGTCAGCATCTGCCAGCCGTACGGGTCAAAGTAGTTTTCAAGTATCGGATATTTGTACGGGGATAGCGGATTCATCTCCGACAGCCGCTTCTGGATCCAGGGGTCCTGCCAGACGGCATCGATCGGATAGAAGACCGGAGGGCCCTGTGGATAGCCGTAGACCGGTTGGCCTGTATAGATGGGCTGACCGGGCAACACCTGTTGCCCCTGCGGAAACCCATACGAAGGATCTGCATAGGATTCAGGGACCAGCGGCTGCCCCGTCACCGAATCTGCGATCTGGGCGTGCTCATGCTCAAACACGACGTAGGGGTCGGCAGCAGAAATTGCAACGGCGAGAATCAGTGACGTGAGCATAACAGGCGATTTGTAACCGGAATCGCAAAACCGGTAGAGATGAATTTTTGGGCTCAACCCTCGCCGTCGGTGAATCCGAATCCATAGAATCGCTGCATTCCATCGCATTCCCGCTCAAACTGCCCTCCAATCCGGGCCACAAGTTATTTGATTAAAATAACTTAATGTAAACCAAATTCAGTGAGATCTGCTGCAATGTCGACTCCCGTTCGAACTCGTTTCGCTCCCAGTCCCACCGGCTACATGCACATTGGAGGGATGCGGACGGCTCTGTTTGCCTGGCTTTGGGCTCGTCACACCGGGGGAACGTTCATCCTGAGAATCGATGACACCGACCAGGAACGGAACGTCGAAGCGGCCTTGGGACCGATCTTTCGAGCGTTCGAATGGCTGGGACTGAACTGGGATGAAGGTCCCAAAGCAGGAGGTCCCCACGAGCCTTACTATCAGTCACAACGGAGTCACCTCTACAAGGCCGCAGTCGAACAACTGCTCAAAGAGGGAAAGGCATTCAAGGATTTTGATCCCCCGGAACTGATTGCCGAAGATCGAAAGCAGGCTGAAGCGGCCAAGAAGACTTACATCAATGTCCGACGATCGCTGGAACTGTCAGAAGCCGAACGGCAGGAGCTCGAAGCGAGCGGCAAGCCCTTCACCGTTCGATTCCTGGTTCCACGCGACCAGAAGATCGCCATCGACGACGCTGTTCGAGGCCACGTCGAATGGGACTGCTCACTGATGCCGGACCCGGTCATCATGCGCAGCAATGGCACCTGCCTTTATAACTTTGCAACCGTGGTCGACGACGTCCAGATGGGAATCACACACATCATCCGGGCCGAAGAGCACCTGGCGAATACTCCGGTCCAGGCTTTGATTCATCTGGCTCTGGGAAATCCCTTGCCCGTCTTTGCTCATATCCCCTTCATCACCGCTCCTGGTTCGACGAAGAAGCTGAGCAAACGGGATGTGGAAAAACTGAGAAACAGTCCTCAGTTGAAGAAGATGTTCGACCGTGCCGATGAAGTCTTTCCGCAACTGGGGATCGGCGATTCCAAGTCACTGAACCCTGTGATGGTCGAGTATTACGAGAAACTCGGCTATCTCCCCGCCGGGATTCTGAACGCTCTGTCTCGCCTGGGCTGGTCTCTGGATGGCTCGACCGAGTTCATGTCACTGGAGGAAGTTGTCAAGAACTTCACTCTCGAGCGAATCGTGAAAGCGTCAGCCGGTTTTGATCCAGAGAAACTGCAGAGCTATCAGCAGCACTGGATGAATCAGCTCTCGCTGGAAGAGAAGGTCGCCGGTTCGCTGCCGTTCCTGATCCAGTCAAAGCTGATCTCCGCCGAACCGGATGAGGCGACAAAGCTCATGGTGTCTCGGGTGATTGCGGCCCTGGGCGATCGACTGCGCGTCTTCAGCGACATCCTCGATTACAAAGAATTCTTCGTAGCGGATGAAGAACTGGTCTACGAGGACAAACCTTTTCAGCAACGTCTGCGAGACGTTCCCGAATCAGTTGGGTTTGTCCGTTCACTCCGTGAAGAGATTCTCGCGGTGGAACCCTTCAATGCGGCATCGGTCGACAAGCTGGTTCATGCCTTCGTCGAGAAGCAGGGAATCAAGATTGGGCAGGTGGTGAACGCTCTGCGAGTTGCCATCACGGGCAAGTCGGCGGGGGTTGGCCTGTTCGATGCCTTTGCTCTGCTCGGACGAGACCGCTCGATCCGGCGGATTGACCGGGCCTTGAGTCGAGTGTGAACACACTCCGGGCTCTTCGTCTTTCCTCTTCCTTCTGAAATAGTCTCTCGTATAAGTCTTATTAGAGCACCCGTGATTTTGTGGATTGTTGATTCGCACTTCGACGTAAGTGTTTTTTCTCCAATCGATTGCGTTCCATAATCCACAGAAAACGGATGTTGATAACCTGACGACGGGATATCGAAAACCGTGCGGAAAACCTGCTCAAATTCGGGTGGGTTTTCCACATGGCTTCCGGGAGGGAGGGGCCGATTGTGGATAACTCATTTAAGTCGTTCTTGTTTGTCGCAAGTTATGCACAATCTTCCATGGGGAATTCTTTGAGTCGCCGCCGCAGTTTCTGGATCTGCTGGCGAAGCGAGGGAACGGTCGGTAAGAGCTCTCCCAGTCTCGACAGACTGTGCGAAACGGTCGTGTGCGAGCGATCAAAGTAAGCGCCGATCTGCTCCAGCGGTCGACCGGTGAGGTCACGGACCAGCCACATCGCCGCCTGTCGGGGGATCGCGAGCGACTGCTGGCGCGAGCGTGAACGGAGTTCGTCCGGCTCCACTCCAAACTCATTTGCAACTTGAATCAGGATCGAATCGAACGACAGTTGCGGACCACGGCGCGATTTCGAGAGCCATCTCTGCAGATACGCCACGTCAATGGCAGCGGGCTTCCGCGACTGAAGCTCGGACAGGTCTTGAACAGCGCGCTTCAGGTCACGAGGGGAAACAGGGAGGCGTTCGGCGAGGAACTGGGCCGAAGCGGACATCGGTTTCAGAATCGGCAGCTTCCATTCCTGGAACCAGTGCTGCAGCAGTTTGACCCGGCTGTCGACCCCCGCCAAAGGGAGCAGAACGCAAAGTCCTCCGTGGCAGCGACTGACGATTCGCTGGTCGAGCCACCGGATTTCACCGGGCGATCTCCGTGACGTCATGAGGATCTGGGTCGAGCTCGCTTCAAGGGATTCGATCAGCATAAGGAACCACGGCTGAAGGTGGGGGGCCGTCTCCAGCCAGTGCAGGTCTTCGCAGACAAGGACTTCGAGTTCCTGACACTGTTCAACAAATTCGGCGAGAGACTGGCGTTCATCCGCCAGTTGCATCAGCTCACAGAGATCCTGCACCGTGGTCGAGACGAATCGCAGCCGAGGCCGTGAACGGAGAAGTTCTTTCAATGTCCAGCGGGCAAGATGAGTTTTGCCGGCGCCTGCCGCACCGTAGACGACCGTGATCGTGCCGGAAATGGTTGAGCCAGGCGCGGTGCGAAGACGCGTCACCGCGGCCCGGGCGAGCTGATTTTCATCCAGCGGTAGATACGTATCGACACTGCTGAGTGTCGAGTGGCTCGTGGCGAGCAACTCTTCGAACATCTTGCACCGACCTTACAGGCAGTCATGTTCGCAAGTGTCCATTTGCAGAGAGTCTTCCGTGCCAACGTGATTCAACGCAATTAACCCGATCATATACCGTAATAAGAAAATTATCCCAGGATTATGTAACCAGACTTGATTTTTTCAGCAGAGTTCGCCCACGTGTCCTAAATGTGCTGGTAAAGTCCGGTGAAGTGGAAGTTTACGGGATTGAGGGATTTTACTTACGGCGGGCTGTGTAACAGGAATGTCCGTTACAGGTGGTTGCTCCTGACAGACGGTTGAGGCGGTTTCGAGGCTAATGTCTTCACGTAAGAACACATCTCATCTGATCAGAAGATCGCATGTCGGTAAAACTGGTGTGTTCGCTCTTTAAGATGAATCGATTCGGGTGGAAGATTCGCGCCGTAAGGGTGCTTTGCCCACTCCCATTTTTTGATGGTCGGATGTGATCAGACCGGCGAGCGGACGAAACGAGGAACCTCAGGCTATGCCCGCTGCGCCGGGGACTCTACTATGCTCATCCGAACAGTCTGAACAACGCGTTACCCCGTGCTTCAGATCGAAGATTTCAGCTCCTCACTCAATTGCGGAAAGAGTCCCCATGGTCACAGTTGGAATGAACTATCACGTCCTGCCTGGCAAGCAGCAGGATTTCGAAGAGAAGTTTGCCGCCGTCATCGGTGCGTTGCGGGCGGCCCCCGGACACACGAACTCGACGTTGTGGAAAGATGTCAGCGACGATGCCTCGTACCTGATCACCAGCGAATGGTCGGATGAAGCGGCCTTCCAGACATTCATCCGCAGCGATGAATTTCGCGCTGTCACCACCTGGGGTAAGGAACAGATCCTCTCAGGCCGTCCTCAGCACAAAGTCTACAAGCACTAATCCCACTGGCCGGTCAGGTTTGCCTGTCGGCACGAAGAAGTGTGCGCATCAGTTTTCGGTCCATTCCGGAACCGGAAACTTGCCTCTCTGCCAGAGCCGCCCTGCCTCACTCTCCGGGATGGCGGCTCTGACTTTGATTCGAAACGTCTGTGCCGGACCTCCGGGGCTCCCTTTCATCTCCTTATCCGTCGATTGCCTGGGGAGCGGAGAAATTTTCTGCGGCGGGACATTCGGCAGATACCACTCGGCGTAGCTCCCCGCATTTGTCTCAATCGTGATGAGAAAGCTCATTGGTCGAATCTGTGACATATTGCGCATGCGTCCTTCCACGACGGGGATACTGGATGTGGAATTCGTCAGTGCTGTCATCTCGACCTCAGCCAGATTGAGCTGCGTCAGCGAATGGCCCACGCGAGGTTTTTCATCAAGGAAAACTCGCTGTTTCTTCGCCGTCTGTTCGAGTGCGACGCGAAACTCGGCCTGCAAATCACCTACGGGCTTTCCGAAGGTGTTCGCAAAGTCGGCCAGTCGTGTGGCCGAGTCATCGACCCCGAGTGTCGGTTTCTGGCCCAGCAATTTCAGATACTCGACATACTGCTGCCGATAGCGGGTGACCAGAAACCAGTGGATACTCCAGGCATGAGCGTAGGCTTCTCCCGCGAGCACGTCGCCTCGGAAAGCCTTGTCGTCGGACACGACTTCGTCCCAATCCACCGTCGTGGCTTTGAGGGCCGCTCGCGCATAGCGGGCACTCACCCGCAGGGGGCCACCGTTAATTTTATCGCCGTTTCCTTCGAAGCCGGTCGCGATCCCTTCATTGAACCAGACCGGAGCAGCAGACAGCCGTTGCATCAGCCCACGGTTGTAGACCTGCTGGTGAATCGCCTCGTGCAGCGGAGTCTCAAACGTGTGACATTCGCTCATGCGAATGACCAGGCGATTCGTCAGACCACTGTAGTACCCCAGAATGGATTTCGCCGAGAGGCCCCTGCCCCCGGATTCTTCTGCCGTAAATCGGACAAAGTCGTCGTCGGTTTCAAAGATCAACAGGACTAAAGGATACCGTGGCTTTTCGGTTTCGATCTTCAGGTCGTTGACGAAATTGAGAAACACACGTTCGACCGTGGACATGAACGCAGCCCCTTTTTTCAGGCAGGCCGCAGCTTTCGCTTCATACTGTTTCGGCAGAGGGGCTGACAGCACCAGTCCGATGACAAACGGGGCGTCCGTGTAGACACGGAACTTGTCGGCACCAAATCTTTCGGTCAGTCGGCGGGCCATTTCGGTGCAGGAGATCGGTTCGGGATCAGGACCCGCTTCACGCTTCAGAATCTGATGCTGCGGGATCACTTCAATCCGGCCATCGGTCCGCTCGATGGCCACAGAGCCTTGCCCTTCACCGACCCAGCGTGCTTCAACGGAAGCCAGATTGCCGTCATCTTCGCGGACTGTGAACGTATCCGCGAACGCCGGATGGACGAGTAGCAGCAAACCGCCGATGTACAGCAGACTTCGGTTTGGCATATCGATTTCACAAGCCGTGGAGTCGAAGAAGGGTTCCCTGTCGATCTACTGAGCGTCACCCGGCATCGACATAGGGTCCCCGGAAGAACCCGCTGTCCTGAGGTGCAGCATATTTTACGCTGAGTGCCGGATCCAGAATCAACCGTCCCCCGTCATGAATCGATTGCATTGCCAGGTCGGTCATGGTGCTGGTGAGCAGCGTTCGCTCAACCGGATAGGGGGGTGTCCCTGACGCGAAAAATTTTTCGATGTTGTATGTGAGCGGATCAAAGAAACGTGCGCCGGGCGGCGAGGGAAGGAAGAAGCAGGACGAAATCGGATCGGACCATCCTTCGATCGTCGCTGCAAAACCGAAGTCAGACGTTTGCTCGTACAGATTCAGGATCGTCCCTTGCGTTCCATCTTCATATTCGATGAGCATCGCCTGCGGATTGAGGACATTCTCTCGCACGGGTCCCGTATTCCGGCTCGGGCAACGGGCGAGTGCGGCATCCAGCAATCGCCATGACCATCGACCCTCGTCACCGGCGGCCCAGACGGCGTCACCTTCGAGGAACTGGATCGATTTGACCCCCGTTTCACCCCCTTTGCGGCGTTCCAGCATACACTGAAGGACTTCCAGGGCGTGGAAAAGATAGATCTCGACCGTTTTGCGGTCGTAACCGAAACAGACGAGTGCTTCCTTAAAAGGAGTCCCGACGGTCGGTTCGATTTCAGGACGGCGCCAGGTGACCGGCAGTGAGGAACCGGCCATCAGACCAAACTTCATGTCACGTGCCGTCTGCACCATCCTGGCGGCCAGACGGTGGTCGTACGAAAGATGCTTGTCGACGAAGACCGGCACTGAGCGGCCGGTTTTCTGAAAGACTTCAACAATCTGCTGGAAGAAGTCATACCGTGGATAGAGGATCTGATTCCGCTCGTTCTGCGGATAGTCGCCATGTTCGATAATCAGCAGAATCGCGTCGACATCCAGACCCTGCTTTTCGCCGAGCGCCTGCGGAATCGACTTGCAGAGTTCGATGCCATGCTGTTCACAGACACTCGGACCTAAATCCGCAGTGGGTTGCTGATGATTCCACATCCGTACCAGCTCAAACGGGGGCTGATGATGAAACCCGTTCCGCGTGTATCCATGGATGAATCGTCCCGCAATGTGATAAGCGTGGGATCGCAGCCGGTAGACGGAATTGATCGCGGCCACACGCGGCTTTCGCTTCAGTCCCGCCTCTGCCGGGGAGCCCAGTTCAGAGGGATCTTGTCCCCACAGCAGGCCCGAGGACGCGAATCCGGCGGCGGTCGCGCCCAGAAAGGAACGCCGGGTGAGCTCGGTTTCGATTCGATTCATTGTTGATGGCTCCGTTTCAGCGGACCTGTTCACGCTATTCGACCCCAGTTCACGTCGTCAACAAGGGGGAACGATAAAGAGCACCTCGTGTGAAGAGGTTCGAAGTGGATGAGAATGAAGTTCTTCAAATCACAACGCTTCGAGGGAACAGACTCAAGTCCTAAAGTACGTCAAAATAGGTGATTCGCTGACGAATGTCGCCGCGACACCTGTAAACATGAACATGATTGGCAAAGGTGTTGAGAAGATTGTTGCATTTCAGTGCAGTTCTGCGGAAGGCCGACACTGGCGGAGGCTCGTGTTGCCGGTCGATGGACGCCTCCTGTAAACTGAATGAGTCGACGTCCTGTTTTCAGCTGCGGGTTTGATTCGTTTTCATGAATGTTCCATCGACTGATCGCCGCGAGATTCCCGAGAGAATGTCCACTCTGGACGTTTTTCTGTTGGGGACGGTCGACCTTGCGTCTGCGATGGAACTACAGGAACGATTGCGGGCCGATGTCGCTGCGGGAACAGGTTCGCGTGGAGCGATTCTGCTCTGCGAGCACCCCCCCTGCGTGACAATCGGTCGCGACGGAAGTTTCGCGGATGTGCTGGTCGAGCGCGAGGAATTGACCGCGCGTCGAATGGACGTCCGCTGGCTCAATCGCGGCGGTGGAACCTTCGTCCATCTTCCGGGTCAACTGGCTGTCTACACGATCTTGCCGCTGGAACGAATGGGGATGGGACTTCTGCAGTTTCGGACGGCACTGGAAAAGACTCTGATCGCCACGGCTGCCGACCTGAAAGTTCCCGCCGAGCGTGCCTCGGACTCGCCTGGTGCACTGTGTCGCTGCGGGCAGTTTGCCTTCATTGGTGCGGCCGTCCGCGACTGGGTCTCGCATGGTGGGATGTTTATCAACGTCTCGTTGCCGCAGGAAGCACTCGATCTGATCCGCTGGACTCATACAGAGACACGGGTGACGACGCTGGCTGCCCAACGGACGCGTCCGACCGCCATGTCGACCGTGCGGGAAAGTCTGGCCCGGAACCTGGCCACCGCGCTCGGCAGTGACAGCTATCATGTCTACACCGGGCATCCGTTCCTGCACCGGACTACACAGAAGGTTTATGTCTATGCCTAGCGTCTTCGTCTCGTCCAGATTCGGGAAACGTCCACCGCTGGTGGTCGTGAACCGTGAAGGTTGAGGCCTGTCGAATGGGTGGGAATTTCGAGATGGTCGGTTTCGAAGAGTGCCGCTCTCAAGAAAACTCCATGGTTGTGCCACGATACGTGTTCTAGAATCGAAGGATGGACTGACAAATCAGATGCTGGACTAACTGTCCACAACAGGCCTGAAGCAAAAGTGTCAGACACCGCAACGCGAGAGAATCCTATGTCGACGAATCTTCTGAATATC
>NZ_DASWWZ010000508.1:0-10063 GCF_036405755.1 Schlesneria sp. | reverse complement strand
GGCCGAACGCGGTGCGTGATGTCGAGCGTGATCTTCTGCTGATGCAGGAACTGGCCATTCTGCTCGAGCGGAATGTTCCGGAAACACGCATCTTTGATCCGACGGGTCTCGTGAAACATTTCTCACGTTCGATTCGCCGTGAACTCAACTTCGATCGCGAAGGTCGAACCATGCTCGAGTTCAGCCGGTTGTTCGAGGACGATGCGACCCTGTATGTTCCTCGGGTCTACGGCGACCTGAGCACCTCCGCAGTGCTCACCATGGAGTTTGTCGATGGCCTGAAAATTGACCAGCTCACGATGCTGACCGATTCGAAGTGGGGGCCCGCGGACATCGCAGCCAACGGCGCCCGTATTTTCATGAAGCAGGCATTCCAGTTCGGTGTCTTCCACGGCGATCCCCATCCGGGCAATATTCGAATTCTGCGAGATGGGACACTGTGCCTGCTCGACTACGGCATGATCGGGATGATCGACGGAAGAACTCGCGAGCAGCTTCTGGATCTGCTGCTGGCGATCATTCGTCAGGACGTCAATTCCGCCATCAAGCTGATTCTGGCAATCGGCGAACCCCACATGGAGGTGGACCGGGCGCTGCTGCAAATCGACGTCCGTGATTTCATCTCGAACTACTACGGCATCGACCTGGCTCATCTGAAAGTGGCTTCCGTCCTGTCAGACTTCGTGGCGATCCTGACGAACCACGGGATCCGCTGTCCGGGCAGCCTGATGCTGCTGATCCGCTGCCTTGTGACTCTGGAAGGAGTCGGTCGAACCCTGGATCCGGAATTCAACCTGGCAACACATCTGGAGCCCTTCGTCGAACGGTCTGTGCGAGAGCGTTATTCGCCCGCGCAGATGGCACAGCGTGTCTACGCCGACGCTCAGCACATGTGGCACTGCGTGCACGATCTTCCAGGCCAACTGAGCCGCACGCTGCACAAGCTCAGCACCGACGACTTACGCATTCAGCTCGAGCATCGGAATCTGGATCACTTCATCCTCGAACTCGAGCGCTCAAGTAACCGGCTGGTCGTCGGAATGGTGATTGCAGCCCTGATTGTCGCTTCGGCTCTGATTATCTCAAAAGGGGCGAGCACCATCTGGGTCACGATGCCGATCTACCTCCTTTCCAGTCTGCTGGCCATCTGGCTGATCTACGGAATTTTCCGCAGCGGACGACTTTAGACGGGCAAAAGTGTAGAACTGCTCTCCTTCAGAACACTTCAACCGGGAGAACTACCATGTCTGCATCACGTCGTGACTTTCTGGAATCGCTCGCCATCGGATCGACCGGACTCATGGGACTGTCTCTGGCGGGATGTGCCGCATCAGGGGTCGCTCCCACAGGAGACGGTGCAAGACCATTGCGAGCGGCGTTTTCCAATGCGGGACTGCAAAGCACCTGGTGCGAACTCGGCAAGAAAACCGCTGAACTTTGGGGACGCCTGCTGAATATCGAAATCGAATGGTTCGATGGCGAATTCGATCCCGGCCGGCAACGTGACAAGATTGATTCGCTCACCGGCCGGGATTGGGATTTCTGCTGCTTTCAGGCCGTGCAGATTGATTCGCTGGCTGAGCCAGTCAAACGACTCAAGGACCGTGGGATTCCAGTTATCTCGATGGACACGTTGCTGGTCGACATGGACAAAATGCGCAGCACCGGCGTCTGGTGCGAGGTCATGCCGGATCATGTTGACATGGCCGAGAAAAGCGTCGGCTACCTGATGAAGAAGATTGGTGGACGCGGGAAAGTCATCCACATCGGGGGCCTTGATGGACACAGCGGAGCGCAGGGTCGACGCCAGGGCTTTGAGAACATCGTGGAAAAGTTTCCGGATGTCGAAGTTGTCGGTGGGGGCGTTCGCTGGTGCGACTGGAAAAAGGAAAAAGCCCGGAACACCTTCGAAGCCTTGCTTCAGCAGGAGACGACACCGATCGCCGGTGCGTTCTTCCATAGTGACGACATGGCCCTGGGCGCCATCCCGGCACTGAAGGGGACGATTCACGAAAAGATGATCGTCGTCGCGGTGGATGGCCAGAAGGATGGACTCGACGCCATCAGGGCGGGGACACTCGCCGCTTCTGCGGTGAACCCCGTCTGCCGGATCCACCAGACAGCGCTGTTCCTTGGCCACTTCATCGCCCGCAACAAGGAATCGGTCGATTCCGTTCCGCTGGAGATCATCACGCCGGGACCGCTGGTCACAATGGATGATCCACAGGCCCTGCAGGCAATGTATTACCTGGCCGACCCGCTGCACTGCATGGTGTGACCTGCATTGTCGCACTTGGCTGGCTTAACTCGTTAGGTCATCCCCCGAACACAAACGGTGGACGGGGCCAACGAGGCGTTTGTCCCATGGGCCACCGCCTCGCTGCGATGAAGCGGGATGGGGTTCCGAAGTAAGCCCCTGAAAAAGATCACGAAAGCTCACATGCCACTGTATGACCGTCTTCGGGCATGCAGTGCACTATCCCGCCGCGCGAATGCGGAAGAGACTGATTCTCCGAAGATTTTGAAGCACTGAATGACGACTAATGATCTGATCATAACGACGCTCGCATGCTCGGTTATTGGAAGAACGCTCATGCCCCTGTCTGACCGGCTTCGGGCATGCAGTGCTCTATCCAACCCGTGCGAAGATGATAAGACACTGCTTCTACGAAGACTTCGAAGCAGTGGCATGAAGACGACGACTCGATCGCAATCCGTCTTCGGAAGGATCCTCTGCCGGCGACGGCGTGCGTGTGAGATTTCGCCGGAAGGATCCATGCGTGTCGTCGCACGTACCCACTTCACCCAGGACGTTGCATTGTCCGCTCAGACCTTACGCAGGCCGAGTTGCGAACGAATATCCTGCTGGATCGTGTCGATATCGCGGGCTCCGTCCGTCTGGATCACTAGTTCTTTTTTCGCGAACAGCTGCAGGACGGGCTCGGTCTGAGTCCGATAGTCACGCAGTCGCTGCTGTAATCCTTCTTTGTTGTCGTCGCTGCGAATGACCAGTTTCCCGCCGCAGACGTCACATGTATCTGGAGTTGCGGGTCGGTGATGGATCAGGTTGTAGTCGAGGCCGCACTGGCTGCATAGTCGCCGTGCGAGAACCCGTTCGAACACAACTTCATCCGGAACATCGATATGGATCACGGCGTCGATGTCGTAGCTTTCCAGGAAGAAGGCAGCCTGAGTCAGCGTGCGAGGAAAGCCATCGAGAATAAACCCGTAGTTCCAGTCGTGCTGCGCCAGACGCTCCCGAATGATCTGCTCGACAATCTCGTCATCGATCATTCTTCCATCAGCGATCAAACGCTTAATCCGAGCCCCCAGCTTGGTGTGCGACTGAATGTGCCATCGAAAAATATCGCCCACCGAGATGTGAACCATCTCGAAAACCTGCTTCAGGAGCTTAGCCTGGGTCCCTTTGCCGCATCCTTGCGCCCCCATGATCACGTATTTATGCATTGCAAATCCAATTAGTCCAGAAAATCACTTCGTTCCGATGGCGCTGCGAAGCTGTTGTCCAATTCGTTTGATCGCATCTCGTGCGGTTTCAAATTGTTGAACGCGGCGTAAGAACGCATGAATCATCCCCTCGTAGCGGTGCAGCGTCACTGGGATTCCCGCGGCCTGCAGAGCAGCCCCGTAGGCTTCTCCCTCGTCCCGCAGAGGATCGTACTCAGCGGTGATGATCGAAGCGGGTGGCAGCCCCTTCAATGTTGTCGCCCGCAAAGGCGAGGCATAGGGATCCTGCCGCTGTGCTGCAGAGGAAACGTACTGATCCCAGAACCACCCCATTTCTTTCCGCGTCAGAAAATACCCATCGGCATTCTCGTGATAGGAGGGACGTTCGAAATCGCAGTCCGTAATCGGGTAGATCAGGGATTGAAATGCAACCGGGGGTCCACCGCGGTCTCGGGACATCAGGCAGACCACCGCCGCCAGGTTCGCTCCAGCACTGTCCCCGGCGACGGCAATTCGATGGGGATCCCAGCCAAACTGGTCTGGGTTCGCATGCACCCACTTCAGGGAGGCATAAGCATCTTCGATCGCAGCAGGAAACTTGTGTTCGGGGGCCAGCCGGTAGTCGACATTGACGAAGATGCAGCCGGATTCGGCCGTCAGATGCCGGACCAGGTCATCATGCGTGTCGAGGTTGTTCAGGACCCAGCCGCCCCCGTGAAAATAGAGGCAGACACCGAATGGTCCGTCACCTCGCGGGACATACACCCGGATCGGCAGTGCGTCTCCGTCGGGTCCCTCGATCGTGAGGTTCTTGACGGTGGCAAGATCTGGCAAATCCGTCCCGGCCTTACAGCCCAGAGCCGCCGCGCGACGCAGGGTTTCCACGGGAACTGTTTCAAACGTATAGGCCTTCTGCCGGGCGACTTGTTCCAGGAACGCAGCGGCTTCAGGATGTAAAGGCATGGTCTCTCTCAAAGATCATCATGGCACGATAATTCGCGGCGGGTGCAACAGCGCGATCAGCATCCGCGCAGGGCCGATCAAGCAGGCCACATGCCGCACCAATGTATACGGCGTCGGCCGTTCCAACAATCGGCCGAAAGCGACCTGCCGTTCTGCCCCCTGCTTTACAGCGTCAACACCGTTGTAAAGCACGTGAAGCGCAGGGTTTACCCGATTCGCAGAAGCGGGCTGGTTCGATGCACGACCTCAGATCCGAGGCCCCGGCCCGCAGGACAGTGCGGCTCACTGAACACCGACCTGCCAGACGACTTTGACCGCAGGAATCGCGCCACAGACAGTTCCCCGCAGACAGTGCGCAAACGTCAAATCCCCGTTATCGGGTCGCTGTCTTCCGGTCACCGTTCCAATTCGATTCGCGTATGACTCATGCAGCGGGGGACGCATCAGCGGGCTCTAGCGAGTCGGAGCAGCCGGAGTTCCGCTGGCCGTCACAGGTCGGGAGGCTGGATAAGGAAGCGACTTCAGAATCATCTGCAAGTCCTCGATTTCTTCCAACTCGGCCTCGAAGTCGACGTTCGACTGTTCCAGGTACCCTTGCTGAATTTCTCCAATCCCATTCGACAATGGAGCTTCGACCACAATCGGACCGGATTCCCGGGTGGGCAGATACAGTGTCTGTCCGGCTGGCAGCAATCGAGGTGAGCTGGCAACGCGAGCCAGATGCAGACGTCCGATGATCACCAGCGTCGCTTCGCTGTTCTTCAGGATCGATACGGTGCCGTCGGCACTCACCTGGATCTCACGAACGTCTTCGGGGACGGTCATTGGCGGCTGGAGTAACACCGAGTCAGAACAGACGAGCAGACAGAGTTGACGATTGCTGTCGAGAGTGAATGCGCCACATCTTGTCAGATACTCGGTTTCTCCGCGCTTCACGACGAAGAAGCCTTCGCCACTGATGGCGAGGTCCAGTTGTCGTTCCGTGTTCTTTAAGAGCCCCTGTTTCAAGTCGAGTTGGGGCGGAGACATGCGACAGCCGAGACCTTGAATCCCCGCACGAGCAGCGGGAGTTGACTCCTCTTCGTCCTCCTCGTCTTCAATTGAAGCCCTCTGCCGGTAGTAATCCACCAGCGTGACACGAATCCGCTTGTAACCCGGTGTTTTCGAGTTGGTCAAATTGTGCTGATGCTGCGAAATCGCCGCTTCAATCGCCGCCGTGGGCGAGGAATCCAGCGAGGACAGGAACCGAATTTTTTGTGAGATCGGTTCAGCAATGATGTCGCCCGTCCGGGTTTCTCGCAGTGGAACGGCGGCGGCAAGCTTTTCTGGAGCACCGCCGAGTAACTGCGGCAGGGCGCGAAGCTGCTTTCGAACCTGCAGCAGGTCACGCACCACCCCGGCGGGAAGTGATTTCAATTCTTCAAACCAGATGTCCCGCTCTTCGCTTGTCGTGTGTGAGAGTTCTCGTTCGATCACGCTGCGAACGGCCTCGTTCCCGGTTTGCTCGTAAAGATCTTCTTCACTCGGTGCATCGACCGGATATGCGTCGACAGGGGCGGGAACAGCCGTCGGGGGATCACTCGTACGAATCGTCAGATCGCGCCCTTCGCACTCCTGAATCTGATGTGCGGAAACGACATCAGAGTCGGCACCGACCCGTTCGGCAAAGCGAGGGAAGCCGAGATCTCCCATGTCGCTGAAGTCCTCGGCAGAACACTTCAGCAAAGGTCCGGAGAGCGCTGCGAATGGCTGGTCGGACGCGAACGGTTCCGAATAGCGTTCAAACTGTCGCTGGACCGCCACAGAACAGACAAAAAATGCCAGTACTGCCAGCGAAACCACGAAACCAGTGTTCCGCACCCATTGCATCGTCAACTCCTTTTGGCGATTGCCTGTCACGGTCTCAGGACGTCTTCAGTCCTTTGCTACGATCCTGTTGCCGTTCGGCATCCATCGGCTGCCACTCCTGCAACCGTATTCTGCACCGTTACCGTCGAAAATTCTGGAGCACTCCGGCCTCATCGTCCTGGATTCAATCCCATCGAAGGCATGGTCTTCGATGGCCCTCACCTCGAAATTCTCCAGGCGAGGCTAAACCCAGACACAATCGCGCACTGTCACTCAGAACATCAACGGTCGAGACGTTAATGGAATTACAAAAATTCAGCAATATGCACTCTAAGTTGCGGCGTCCGGGCGTCCGGGGCTTACAGCCGACACCTGAAAGAGTCGAATTGTGTTCAGCGCACTGTGGCGTCGGTTTTCATCCATGCCTCCAGTTCGGCCCGGACGGGCATCGCTGGCTGAGCACCAAAACGGGTACACGCTAGCGTACCTGCTGCACACGCGAAGTGCGTTGCCGCAGGTAGAGACATTCCTTCGCACAGTGCCACCGTCAGTGCCGCCGTGAACGCGTCCCCTGCCGCCGTCGTATCGACAATATTCGCTTTGTGCGCAGGGATCTGCTCGGTCGATCCGTCCGTTAACTGCACGAGTGCCCCGTGTTCGCCCATCTTAAGGACGACGTTTTTCGCTCCGCGAGATTGCAGGACTCTTGCCGCCTGTTTTGCCGATTCCCAGTCATTGACGACGACTCCCGTGAGGACTTCCGCCTCAGTCTGATTGGGGCTGATAATATCAACGGACCGCAGGGCATCCGGAAGAGCGTTGACCGGCGCCGGTGCCGGGTCCAGGATCGTTGTCACTCCGTGCTGATGAGCCAGTCGAATGGCACTGGCGACCGCATCCAGCGGCGTCTCCAGTTGAACGATCAGGGCACGTGCCCCCGCGATCACCTCTTCACGGGACGCCACCACCTCAGGAGTCAGCAATGCGTTCGCACCGGGAACCACGGCAATTGAGTTGGCACCCGTATCGTCGACTCCAATCAATGCCACGCCGCTGAAGACATCCGGAGAATCCAGCACGTGGACCGTGTTGACTCCCGCGTCCTGCAGGTTTTTCCGTAGCGTATCGCCGAACGCATCTTTGCCGACACACCCGATCATCATGACGTTCGCCCCCAGTCGTGCGGCGGCAACAGCCTGATTGGCTCCTTTTCCTCCCGGGATCGTCTGGAACGAGGTCCCGAGCACCGTCTCACCGGGCCGTGGCAGACGGCTCATCCGCGCGACGAGATCCATATTAATGGAGCCGACAACCACGATGCGGGGTGAACTGACGTCAGACTCAGACGCGCTGCTCATAGAGAACACTTTGCAGAGAAGGTGGAGTCAAAATAAACAAGGGGAACCGGTGGAAACGTACCGACTTCCCCCCTGCAAGTGAATGGAGCGGACTCAATCCCCCGGCCGCCCCTCGCAGTTTGGACTGTCTCGAAGCTCTGACCCATTTCCCGTTCTGACCTGCTAACCGGGCGTCTGTCTTCCCGCTTGTCTTGCCAGAGGAGTTGCCTGAATGGCAACATCTCGGCCTCGCTCGTTATACTTTTCACTGCGTCACTGTGCTGAGTGATTCCCGGAATCATCGCCATGCTGGCGACGGCTGATCTTTTCACGTTCCCGATCTACGGTAGATGCTGATCATTTTCCCGGATGCGGGATGGCACCGTTCCTCATCGTACGCTTTTTAGCATAGGTCCTGAATCGATGTTGACGTCTCTACGCCCGGCGTATTTGTGTTTATTGACGTGGTGCCTGCTCAGCGGATTTACGCAATCGGGACGAGCGGCTGATGGAATGCTCTACCCACTGGCCGTCGCGGTCACGGCAGATGACACGATCTACGTTGCCGACCGTGAACTTCCCGGCATCTGGAAGTTTTCAGACGGGAAGTGGTCGATCTATTTTCAGGGATCAAAGAAGTTTCGCACGCCGCTCAATGCCGTGCGATGTCTGGCGATTGATCATCAGGGAAAACTGCTGGCAGGAGATTCCAGCACGCGAGAGATTTATCGGTTCGATGAATCCGCTCAACCTCAGCCGCTGACCAAAGGGGGAGTCGGAATTCCCATGTCGCTCGCCGTGGCCAAGGATGGAACCATCTATGCCGGAGACATTGAAATCCAGCGGATCGTGAAAATTCCCGCAGAAGGGGGCACGCCGAACATTATCGCGGAAGTGACCGCCCCTCGGGGCATGACCATCGACGATGAAGGGCGTTTGTGGATCGTCTCACACGGAAAAGACGCTGTGATCCGGCTCTCAAGTGACGGAATGCAGCGCGAGGTCATTACGGAAGGACGTCCGTTCCAGTTCCAGCACCACATCGTGCTCGGCAAGGAAGGGGAAGGCTACGTCGCCGACGGCTATGCCAAGACAATCTGGAAAGTGAAGCAGGGCGAGAAGCCTGAACCGTTCTTCGCAGGTGAACCGCTGAAGAACCCGGTAGGATTGGCCTGGTGGAAGGGCAACCTGCTGATTGTCGACCCACACACGAAGTCTGTCTATCAGAGGACTGCGGAAGGCAAACTGGAACCAGTTGTCGATGACGCACCAGCCCAGTAGCGATCGACGCTCCCGGGCATTAATCGCCGCTTGAGCGATTTTCCACTTCGTCCACACGGGAACACGGCATTCGTGATCGCGGGTGGCTCCACTATCAGACTCACCACCGCACCACGAATCACGCCGCTTTGCGGGTGCGCCGGCGGTGATACGTCGTGACCACGGTTCCGGGCCGGCCCGAGACCTTGCCGTCGACGGCCTCGACGACGTACGAGTTTGAGAGCAGGCGGAAGAAGAAGAGTAGCAGAAACGCGCCGATCGTCCCGGCCGCGAATCCAATCGGGCTGATGGGCGTGATCTTAAAGCTGGTGTCGAACAACAGCAGGATGCTGCAGCCAATCAGACTCCCTACGATCCCCATCAGCATAGTGCCAATCGCTCCGCCGGGATCCCGTCCAGGCATCAGAGCTTTCGCGCTGAGACCAACGATCGTTCCAAACCCAATCCACATCAGCGCTTCCTGCGCCAGCAATTCAATCGTCGCGACTAAGGTCGGTTCCGCCATGGTCATGTCCGTTTCGTTTTCGCGTTCGAATACGAGGATGCGAAATGGACTCATCCTCCGCCGGGAAATGACATCGACACATGAGGCCGCGATCCATCACTACAATCGCCAAAAAACGCAAAGTCGCCCCACACCACCCCGTCACGCAACCAAAAGCGGATAAGATCGGCGTTCCGGGTAACGACTGAGTTGCGAGATGCGTTCTGGTGATCAGAGCAGGAACGGAGTCTCTTACGTCCGTTCGACGACCACTCACCCCACCACCTGGACGGCTGTTGGGGTCAGTTCGACTTTTGCTGCCCTCTGGAATAGCTCAGATCCAGAATCTCCATGGGGTGAGCGACCCAGACAGGGCTTTTTGCCTGTCGAAGTGCGGCCTGGATCTGCAATGAGCAGCCGGCATTCCCCATAATGACCGTCTCGGCCCCTGTTGCGAGGATATTCTTGATCTTGCGGCTGGCCAACTGGTCGGCCATTTCACCTTCCGTCAGGTTATAACTCCCTGCGGCACCGCAACAGATTTCGGACTCGCTCAGCGGCACTAGTTCCAGTCCGGGAACAAGTGACAACAGTTCGCGTGGCTGCTCACGGATCTTCTGGGCGTGACACAAGTGACAGGCATCGTGGTACGTCGCCTTCATCCGGACTTCGCCCTTGGGGG
>NZ_DASWWZ010000507.1:0-2618 GCF_036405755.1 Schlesneria sp. | reverse complement strand
AGCGTGCACCGGAAAAAATCCTCAGCCCTCTCAAGGTGGCGCTGCGTGAGCTGGCAGAAAAAAAACATCGCCCCGCGGCCATTTGCGAAGCCATGGCTGACCGCACAATGAAGGTCTATCAGGTCACTCATCGGGATAGCGGCCAGATCTGGTACATGAGCGAACTCGATATCCACGCTTCCAATGGCGAGTGGATCCAGGGGCCCCTGTTGCGAGAAACCAACGGTGAACTGCTCTTCACTGCGAATGGGACCCGTGCACACGAGTTGAAGCTGGCGGAATCTCCCGTCAGTGACGTTGATGACTTGAAGGCCCGGATCGGTCTCCCCGTATCGACAAAGCTGGTTCCGATCGCCAAGACCTGGGTTGATCGGCTGGTTTTCAGTCTGAATCATCCTGGAATGGTGATGCTGATGATCGTTTTGGGGGTGGCGCTGATTTATCTGGAACTGCACTTCATGACGGGCATCCTGGGGATTATGTCCGTGCTCTGTTTTTCCCTGTTTTTCTGGAGCAACTTCATGGGGGGGACAGCCGGATGGCTGGAGGTGGTCCTCTTCGTGCTTGGTCTGGGTTGCCTGGCTGTCGAAGCGTTCGTGATTCCTGGTTTTGGAGTCTTTGGTGTCTCCGGCATTCTGCTTGTGATCTGCTCGCTGGTGATGGCTGGCCATTCATGGACCTTCGATTTCATGACGAATATTGAGGAACTCACGTGGCAAACGGGCCAGATAATGCTGGCGTTCGGAATCGTCTTTGCCATTGGATTGGCGATCACTCGGTATCTTCCCTCGATGCCGGGATTCGACTCCCTGGTTCTCGGCCCGCCCGGCGGGGGAGTCGACGAGCCACGTTTGCGCGGTGCGTCACTGGTCGGGACAGTTGGATCCGGGGTTTTAATCGAGGTTGGTGATAAAGGGCTTGCCCTAACGATGTTACGTCCTGCGGGTAAAGCTCAAATTGAGAATAGGTCCGTGGACGTGATCAGTGAAGGCCCATTCATTGCTCCCGACGCAAACCTTGAAGTTGTTTCGATTTCCGGCAATCGCATCGTGGTTCGGCAAGTTCCGGAGAGAGCATGACGGCGCGTTAACTGCAAGTCGAACGCTCAAAACGACTTGTGGTTCACGTCACGCCACCCGCTCGGGCCAGGAGCGTGGCAGGCCGGGCATCGTATTTCCTCTGGGGATCAACGTTTCAGTTCGGAATTTTGGCGGGATGCGCCGAACTTTCTATCGGCGCGGGTCGTAGGCCCCTGCGCGAATTGGCTCAAGGTAATTAAAGCTGTGCAAAAAGCCGCACCTTGATATTGGTTATGACAGAAACATATAATCCTCAGCTCGCCCTCTGTAGAGCACCGTGTGTGAACCTCGCGAGAGAACCTGGCCATGCTGAAGAAAACTGAGCTGGAAGAGTTTAAGGTTTTGTTGCAAAATCTTCGTGCACGTGTCCGTGGCGATGTCCTGCACCTGACCGCTGATGCCTTGGATCGGAACGAGAATGGCTCGGAGTCGAAATCTCCGACGCATCTCGCTGAGTTAGGGACCGAGACCTACGACCAGGAGTTTACGCTGCGGCGCGTGGAAAATGAGCAGGAAGTTCTTGAGGAAATCGAAGAGGCTTTCGAACGCATCAGTGACGAAACCTTCGGCGTTTGCGCCGGATGTCGCGAAGCGGGTCGCTCCCCAGCCAAGTCGATGATTCCCAAAACTCGCTTGCGAGAAATCCCCTACGCCAGGAACTGCGTCGAATGCGAACGGAAACGCGAGGCACGAATGTAACTTCAGACGACGGGTCGGCAAGTAGCTGCGACACGGCGACTGCCACCTGTTCCTCTGCGTCCCGTCCCTGGGCGAGATACATCTGTTTTGCGCTCATTGCGGCCAGCGGTCTGATCGGCGATCTTTGGTCAAAACACGCGGTTTTTCAGTGGTTGCAACCGCATCACCAGCATGAAGTCTGGAGTGGCTCGTTTCTTGGCATTCCTGTCGATTTTCAGTTTGCCACGACATTTAACCTGGGTGCTCTGTGGGGCATGGGGCAAGGACAAACCTGGCTGTTCGCCTCGCTCAGCGTCCTCGCTGTTTTTGTGCTGGTTTACTTCCTGTACACGGGGCAGGCGGTCGAGTCCTGGTGGCTGACAATCTCCTCTGGCTTACTCCTGGCCGGCACCCTTGGGAATCTTTACGACCGTCTCGGTCTGCACGGTCATCTCGATCTCAACGGCCGTCCGATTTATGGTGTTCGTGACTTCCTCGACTTCGTGTTTTTTAACGGGGGATTTCACTGGGCCACATTTAACCTGGCAGACAGCTATCTGGTCACTGGTGCCATTCTGCTGGTGTTGCAGTCTTTCACGCAGCCCGTCGCCGCTCCGGCTACTTCTTTGTCGGCGACGCAATCTTGTCCTTGAAGACCGCTCGGAACTTGGCGACTTTCCGCTTGATGACGGCATTGCAGTAAGGGGCGTCCGGATTGTTGCGGTAGTAGTTCTGGTGGTAGTCCTCGCCGGGGTAGAATACTTTCAGCGGCGAGATCTCGGTTACGATCGGTGAATCGAAGGCACCCGATTCGTCCAGCTTCTTCATGTACTCAGTCGCAAGGTTCTTCTGCGATTCATC
>NZ_DASWWZ010000506.1:0-9425 GCF_036405755.1 Schlesneria sp. | reverse complement strand
CCTGTGCGGCCCTGGTAGACGGCCATCCCCTGCCCCACTTCGGCAGTCAGTCGGTCGCTTCCCGCCGCCCCTGCCTGGAGCAGCAGGTCACGTTTCTCGGAATAACCCAGCCACGTCCCGAAGACTTCTTTTCCGGGCAGTGTCCACGCTTCCTGACCGGTCTTTGCATCGAAGGCGACGATCCGGTACGTGTCCGGATTGGACTTCCCGCGTCGCTTCAGAAACTCTTCGACGGGTTTCGGATTCTTGTCGAGAGCGAAAACCAATCCGTTTCCAGCGACGATGCCGTTGTGCCAGAAGCTATGGGCCGCGTCGATTTTCCAGAGCTGTTCGCCCGAATGGCGGTCGAAGCCGACGAGTGACATACTTGCCGCGCGGTCGAGACTTTTCGCTCCAAATACAGCGCGCTTGGGGTCCGCCTTGTCAGGTTCAAGCTCATGTCGCTTCTGGTATTGGGCGAAGCCAACGCCCCCAATCAGTACGTCTTCGTAGACGCCGATGAAGCCCCACTCATGGGGCTGGTTCGGATCGTGCTGAGGGAGCGTGATCGTGGTCAGATCTTCACCCGTGGCGGGATCGAGGACATGGCAGGTGACTCCCTCGACAATGTAGATCCGGTCTGCGGTCACGACAAAATTCGTTCCCCGCGCATTGGCACCAGGAATGTGAATCTGGTTGTACGACGGGTCAAGCGGTGTCTCTTTGTACGTTTCGTCGAAGTAGACATCTTTCGTTCCAAGATTCTCGAAGTTGCGGTGCCATAGCTTGCGGCCGGTGTAAACATCGCGGGCAGAGAGCGAATTGATTCCCTCAATGAACAAGCGGCCGCCGACCACTTGTTCGGTCGGGCCGTGTCCATGACGGGGAAGCACGTCTTCGTGATTGGATCCGCCAAACCAGAGCACGCCGAGTGGCAACTTGACTCGCTGGTCAGAGGATTTGTTCGTGTTCCCGATATCGCCATTCTGATGTGTCCACGTCCCTGACCCGGGAAGCGCCCCGACTCGCCGAACCACGATGCCATGTTCGGCCTTCTCGATCTGCGCCGACTCCAGCTCCAATGCCGCGACTTGCTGGATGAGCTGTTCCCGGTCAGCAGCAGGGGCGAGCAGGTACATCACCCCGCCATAAGGGCGTACTGAATCGTAGAACCGCGCGAGCAATTCTGGAGTCGAGCAGAGTGCAGGTGTCAATTCGGCACCGACAAACAGCATGTTGGCCAGGTACGGAGGAGAGAGAAACTCGGCAGGATTGGAACGCCGAACCGTCACCCGACCGAGAATTCCTGCTGTATCGAAGTGCCGACGCAGCCGGTCGACTCGGTCCTGCTCGGGATCAATCACCGACAATTCAACGAACGGCGACTCATTGGCGACAGCGGTAACGAGCGATTCGTCAGCGGCACCCAGCCACAACGAATAGCCTTCCGCCCGACCGGCGTTCAAGACGCTCTTTGCCGTTCCCGCAGCCTCGTCTGAGACCTCCAGCGTGGTGAAGGTTTCTTCCTGGACTGCGTCGGTGGGAGTAGAAGTGTTTCTGAACGCGTAGAGGTGTCCTTCGAGCGTGACAGCGATCAGCGTCTCATTCGCGGCAACCAGTCGAACCACGCTTCCGGGAACGGAGGCTGTCCACGCGATCATTGCCTGGGTTCCGGTTTGCGGCAGCTGGATGGCAGACAATTCTGTGCGGACTTCGGCGCCCGGATGTTCTGACGGCTTGCCGGCCGCATAGAGATGATCGCCGGCAAGAATCAGGTCCCCCCGACCGTCTGCCGCGATGTGCCAGAGAGACTCTTTGCTGCGACTGTCAAACGCGCGGATAAGGGGCGTGGTGTCTTTCTCGAGAACCGCATAAATGCGATCACCGGCGAGCACCGGTTCATCGGGCAGGAAGGCGGTCTTGACGCCGGTCTGCAACGAGAATTCGCGTGTCCCCTTCAATCGAGTGTGCACAAACCATGACTCTTCGTTCGCAGCCACGAAAGAACCACCGGTCCCCTTGCCTCCCGCTGCCAGTTCAAAATACAAAAACTTCCCCGTGTGACGGTTGAAGGCCGCCGGGACAGAACGACCTCCCGGAATCAGCAGCACATCCTGCGTCGCGACGAGCGACCCCTGCGGTGCGACACCGGCGAACGAAGGGGCTCCATGTGGCTGAAGGATATACTGTGCACCCGATTCATCATTGACCCATTCGACTTCACCGGTTTCCGCATCCAGTGAGTAGATAAACGTTCCCATGAACGGCCAGATACTGGCGGCGAAGTAGAGATGCCCGTCTCGCAAGACCGGGCCACCCCGCATGGGCCACATCGAGATCAGACGCTGGTTGCCCAGAATCTGTCGACCATTGGGTCCCCCCCGAAATCGCCAATGCAAGGAACCATCCTCGGCATTGACGCAATACATGTGACCGTCGTCACTGGCGAAATAGACACGGTTGTTCCAGGCGACTGGCGCGAGGCGAATGGGGCCGTCTGCGTAGAAGGTCCATGATTCTGCTCCCGTTTTGAGGTCGTATGCGACGACTTTGTCTCGATCGTTGAACGCCAGAAACAGACGACCCCCCATGACAATCGGTTCAAAAAAACGATCGAACGTCATGAGGTCCAGGTTGAGAGGATCATCCCACGTCTGCTTGCGGGGAGAAAATTTTCGCGACCAGATCTGCTTGAGTCCGTCGGGCAGCGACTCGGGAGCCGCCGCACTGCGCGTTGAGTCATACCGCCACATCGGCCAGTCCGCAGCCTCGACCGTCATTCCTGAAAGCAGCAGACAAACACAGGCCAAGAGGGAACGGCCGCAGTTCAAAAACCGATTCATCGTCTGGTGGCTCCTGGCCATGGCAAGTTCGAGAACCTCTCGAACAATCCTATCCGTTCAAAAGGCAACTTCATTCCGTACAACTTTACCGTCACACAATTTTTTGAATACGCTGACGCGATGAAGAAGTGACGAATGACTGCTCAAAAATTCATGAAGCTTTCACCTGGGCAGATTCCTCGACGGGGGCGAGTCTGTCTGAGACATTCGTGCTGTCAACCTTGATTACCGTATCGCAGAAGAGATGAGGCATCCATGTCACTCCGTTCCTCCTGGTTCCTGACGAGAAGTCTGCTGCTGTCGACGTGCATTCTGGCAGCAGCATCGATCTCCGCACAGCCACAGCAGACGCAATCTTCCGCAACCGCCGATCATCCCGATTCATTACCGGGGCGGCCTTATGCGGCCGTGGGTGCCAATTTTTACCCCGGATTTGATGGCTACGCACGAGCCGTGACAACCTCGTCACCCGAAGCGCAGCGCTGGTTCAATCAGGGAATTCAGCTTCTCTATGGGTACAATCATGACGAAGCGATTCGCTCGTTTGAAAAAGCGACCGAGATCGATCCGTCCTGTGCCATGGGCTGGTGGGGTTCCGCCTATGCCCGGGGGCTGCACATCAACAATCCCGTGATGGGGGAAGAACAAAGCAGGCTGGCGTATGAGGCGGCCCAAAAGGGGCTGCTCGCCCTGGACGACGAGACCCCTGGTGAGGTGGCTCTGGTTCGTGCGGTGGCTCAGCGGTACGCCTGGCCCGTTCCCGAGGATCGTACGCCACTTGATCAGGCGTACGCTGATGCCATGGAACGGGCCTGGCATCAGTTTGCTGACGATCCCGACATCGGTGTGCTCTTTGCCGAAGCGCTGATGAATCTTCAGCCGTGGGACCTCTGGACGACAAAAGCCGCTCCGAAAGGTCGGGCACTGGAAATTGTGGGCATCCTCGAACGAGCACTGGCGAAGATGCCCCACCACCCCGGTGCCAATCACCTTTATATCCATGCCATTGAAGCTTCACCCTGGCCTGAACGCGGGACCGCCGCGGCCGATCGTCTGCTGCATCTGGTCCCCGGATCGGGGCATCTGGTCCACATGCCTTCGCATATCTACATCCGTACGGGCCGCTACGCCGACGCCGTCGAATCCAATGAACGAGCCATCCAGGCGGATGAAGTTTACTTCCGGCTCGCACTCCCACCCGATTTCTACAGTGCCTACTTCCTGCACAACATTCATTTTCTTTCCTATGCCGCCATGATGGAGGGGCGGTATCAGATTGCGATCGACGCGGCACGCAAAATTGAAAAGCAGGTCCCGCATGAGTTCCTGAAAAAATACGTCACCCGTGTCGACGGACTGATGCCGACCGCCCTGCACGTACTGATTCGGTTCGGAAAATGGAACGAAATCCTTGACGAACCCGAGCCCCAGGAATGGCGACTCTTCAGTCGGGCCGAGCGGCATTACGCCCGCAGCCTCGCCCTGACAGCGCTGGGAAGGCTGAACGAATCACGCGAAGAGCTGCGGTTGTTCGATGTCGTGGCCGAACAGATCAATGAGGAATGGCTCGTCGGCAACAACCCGGCAAAGGACGTCCTCGTCATTGCCCGCAAGATGGCGGAAGGCGAACTGGCGTTTCGCGAAGGAAGGCGAGATGAGGCATTTGCCCTGTTAAGAGACGCGGTCGCGCTGGAAGAAGAATTGCGGTACGACGAACCTCCCGGTTGGATGCAGCCTGTGCGGCACGCGCTGGGAGCACTGTTGCTGGCCGATAATCGGCCCGCCGAAGCGGAACACGTATATCAGGCCGATCTCCTGCGGCATCCTGAAAACGCCTGGTCGTTGCTGGGCCTGCAGCAGTCACTCGGACGGCAGGGCCGAACCGAACTTGCTGATGCCCTGGGGGAACGGGTGAAGCGAGCGTGGGGGCGGGCCGACGTCAAACCGGTTGCCAGTTGCTACTGCCATCCGGATGCCCTGCTTCAACAGTAGATCGGGCAGAGCCGCTTCTGCCGTGCCGAATTGTCATTTCTACTTGTCGCGTTGCGTCGAGGTTCGTGCATTTCCAAAAACGAGACCTCGCTGATTTCGAGTGCATAAAGCCTGCCCGAGTGGTTCCTTTGATTGCAGAGATCGTTTGTCCGAGACAGCCGTAAATTTTGCAGTTGAAGAGAAAGCATGATTGACGAACCCTCTGTACCGAGCGATTGCAATACCGACATCAGCGACCATTTATTGCTGAACCGATACACCCGCTCCGGTTCTCCTGAACCCTTCCTCCACCTGATGCGTCGCCATATGGGGCTGGTTTACGGGACGTGTCTGCGAATCACCGCGAACGTTCACGACGCTGAGGACATCTCACAAGAGTGTTTCTTTGACCTGGCCCGTCAAGCGGCGGAAATACGAACGTCCGTCGTGGGGTGGCTGCATCAGGCCGCCACGAATCGCGCACTGAACCGACTTCGCAGCGACAAACGGCGTCAGCACCATGAATACTCCAGCTGTCTGCAAAAAACGAGTCCCTCAGAAAGCACGGACTCGACACCGACGGAGGCATCGTGGAGCGAACTCTCCCCGGTCGTCGATGAAGTGCTGAGTAAGCTGCCAGAACAACTTCGTTCACCAATCCTGATGCACTATTTGGAAGGATCGACTCAAGGCGAAATCGCGAACCTGCTGGGGGTGAATCAATCAACGATTTCACGGCGACTGAATATCGGGATCGAACGCCTGAGAGATGAGCTTCGACGGATGGGAATCGTCGTACCCACGGCGACGCTGCTGTCCTGGCTTTGCGCTTCAACCGATGTCGCGGCATCGCCTGCCTTGACCGCATCGATTTCCAAAATCGGCCTGATGGGGGTCGGGACATCGACGATTTCGGCGACCGGTGGATGGTCAGTGCTCTCATCGCTCTATTCGATCATGAAAGCGACCATCGCGTTACTGTTTCTTCCGGTTGTGGCAGGTGTCTACTGGGGCGAGCTCGCCTTTTTGATTGTCTTGGCGCTTTGGTGCGCCTACCTTGGCTGGCGTCGGCCAGAATGGGTTCGCATTCTCTGTTTCACTCGACAAGATCCCAATATCTACGAGTGGCCATTCTTTCCATTCTCAAGCTGGAATTGGGCATCACCGCCGCCCGAATGGCGGATTTGGATGACATATCACTTTGTCATTGGAATAGAACTGCTTGGGCTGACAATGCTTCCCATCGGGATCCGATTGTGGATTCTGCCGATCGCGGGTGCATTGTGGCATCTCTTCATGGCGATACGGATTTGGTGGCAAGTTCGCCAATGTCGACAGGCACCGCCCGTCGAGTCGCAATTGCCGATCCCGCCCGTCGATGGCGCGCTCTTGTTAACTTATACATTTGTCGGGCTGCTGCTGTTCGCAAAGCTCTGTTCGTCACCGTGGCTTTTCTCTCGAGCGGCCGACAGTACGGACTGGTTCTGGATGTCCGTGGGATGTCTTATCACCTGGGTAACTCTCCTGATTGGGATCGCAGTTCTTGTGATCTGCCGTTACCAATCCTGGCTCAACCAAGGCGCTGTTGATCCTGTGGTGATACAGCGGATGAGAGAACTGGAACCGCCCCGTTGGGTTCTTTGCGCCATGTTGGGAATTCCCTTGCTGGCGGCCTTATCAGTCACGTTTGTCGTGCTGATGCTCGACGTGACGCCTGTGGTGGTTCCGTTCGGTGACAACGTCGTGAGCGTAATTCGACGGACGATGTTCTTCGCCAATCTGTTCGCACTGGACTTGATTGCTTTAGGGGTACTGCCCCTCGCCTATCTTCGGCACCGAATTCCGAAAATCCTCTGGGGGGTGGCAGCGGGATCGATGGGATTGATCGGAATGCTGCACATGGGACTCTTCTCAAAAACGGTATTCTCTGCTCCTGAGATCAGGGCTCAGGTCTATTATCACAAGCCTCCCCGGCTGGAGTTTTCCAAGTCGGAATTTGCACTTTGGGCTCCACCCAATCTGCTCGAAAATGATTCGTTGAAACCAGAGAACCCCTACTTAGGTTCGAACCTGACACTCGAAGTCAGGCATGCTGTTCCCTCCACGATCTCCATCGAATTCGGCAGTCATCAAGTCCGGCTTCAGTCGCCAGTCTTGGACCGCCATAGACTGGCTGAAACCACTGCCCTTGTAATGATCGTACCTCATGAGTTTCAGAGCGGAGTTCCTTCTCAACTGCAGGTGACGTTCATCCTTGTCGGTCCGAACAGGTCGCAGCAAATGAAGCAGTTTCACTTGCCGCTACCGAAGGACATGACCGCAATCGAGTGGAATGAACAGTTTCGGTTTTGTGATTTCCACGAGGAAAACGCTCACCCGATTTCCGCACCGGTACAACTCGGCACCATCCAGGGCGAGCCACTCATCTTCAACGTTCTGGCCGACAGTCTGCCTGATCAGGCAACTCCCTAATTCTTCATCAATTCCAAGACCGCCGGACCGGCCTCTCGAGCAGTATCAGAGCTCTGCCCAGCATCGCCGATGCCTCAATCAGCCGTGCCGACGGCGTCTTGTTGCAGTTCAACCATTAAGTCCTGAGACATCCGATCCCCGGGATTGATCACGACTTGATCATTTTCCGAAATCCCTGTCGCGATCCCGATCTGCTTGCCGATGTCTCCTGCGACTTCAATGACCCGTAACTCAATCTTGTTATCGGGGCCGACGACGGCGACCTGTGTTCCGCCCGAGTTGAAAATGAGTGCTGAAGCGGGGACGAGCAGCGGTGGACTGTAGCGCTGCACTTCCATCTGAACCTGAACGTACGAGCCGGTCAGCAGAGCACCGTCGTCATTCGGGACTTGAATCTCGGTCAGCAGTGTCCTGGTCAGGGGATCGATCGCGCGGGCCGTACGTGTCACAACGCCTTGAAAGACACGGCCCGGAATGTCACGTGCCCTCACTTCGGCTGTCAGGTCCTTCACCACGCCCGCCGCGTAGGCCTGTGGAACATTGATGAAGACCCGGACCGGATTGGTGCGAGCGATACGGAACAGTGCTTGCCCCGTGCCGTTCCCCGACGAGACCAGCTTCCCTGTCTCCAGAAATCGCCCCACAACCGTCCCCTCGAACGGAGAATGGATCCTGGAGAACGACAGCAACTCCTGCATGTGCTGCACGTTCGACTTGTTGACGGCAACGGTCGCTTCCGCCAGTCGAACGTTTGCTTCTCCCACGGCGAGATTGTTTTCCGAATCGTCCAGATCCTGCTGTGCGGCGTTCTTGCGGGCGACCAGCGTTCGCAGTCGGTTTGTGGTGATCTTTGCCAGATTCACTGTTGCGCGAGCCCGTTCAAGACTGGCCAGGGATTCTGCCAGTGCGGCTTCACTCTGTTCATACTGGGCTCGCACTTCGGGCGTATCGATCTCGGCAATTAACTGGCCTGCCTCAACTTCATCACCGATGTCCACCAGCCAGCGTTTCACGTAGCCCGTGGTGCGGGGAAAGAGGGTGATCTCTTCCATCGCCTGCACGTCGCCCGGAAGTGTGACCACAGCAATCGGCGTTGCCGGGACGGGCTTGGTCACGCGGACAGTCGGCAGTGAGTTCTTGATCTCGTGTGCTTCGTGCTCAAGCTGCGCGGTGACTCGCTGGCGTGGAAGCCAGCCCGCAAAGAACAGCCCGACCAGACTGCACCCAGCCAGTAGCATCACGGCCAGAATGGTCCCCCATGACAGCCCTTGCGCGGGCTTCTGGATGACTTCCTCGTGACTATGCTGTTCATGAGCCTGATGTTTTTGAGGCTCAGCCGTCCGCACACGTGGCGGTGCATGTGTTTTTGAGACACCGGGTGAATCAATTTCCTGAGCAACTGACATCATGTGTCCTTCATCGAAAACTTAACGCGACTGACTTGGTGCATTCGCGGTCTTGGGAATGGAGCTGCGAGCGACTTCGATCGCGGCCGTCGGTCCCTACTCGACTTACCGGCCGCGGGGTGGCGTCTAACACGAAACGGGCAAAGCCTGCGAAGAAAACAGAAAACTCTCGTCCATGTGGCGTCGCATTCCTCCTTGACCGCACCTGCCTGCGGAAAATTGACGAGATCGGCCCGTTTCTAAATTTCCGGTCTCCAGCGGTTTATGCTGTGATGAGGGGTTCCTCAGTCCATCAGTTCGGGTTCCAGTTCGATTTTTTTCGGGTGCTGTCTCAGTACGCTGTACACGACCGGGACGAAGAACAAGGTGGCAAACGTCGCCATCATCAGGCCGCCGATCACCGCCCGGCCCAGTGGAGCGTTCTGCTCCCCCCCTTCTCCGATCCCCAGCGACATCGGCAACATCCCTAACACCATCGCCAACGCCGTCATGATCACAGGACGCAGTCGGGTAACTCCCGCAGACCACGCCGCATCAATCGAATTCATGCCTGCCAACTGCTGATCGTTCGCGAACGTCACCAGCAGAATTGAGTTAGCGGTGGCGACCCCGATACACATGATCGACCCCATCAGCGCAGGAACGCTGATCGTGGTCTGAGTGACGAACAGCATCCAGAGGATGCCGCTGAGTGCACCTGGCAGAGCCATCAGAATGATGAAGGGATCGAGCCAGGACTGACAATTCACCACCA
>NZ_DASWWZ010000505.1:0-3826 GCF_036405755.1 Schlesneria sp. | reverse complement strand
ACCGCGCGTTGTCCGTCGATGAAGTGCAGCTCCTTTATGGCCTCAAGTCCGGAGCGGGCGAGCTGGCGAAAATCGCAGCCGAATAAAGAACCTCGCAGCCCCTGGAACTCAGACCGTTGACGACGACAGCCCATGAAGCGTTTCTCTTTATGGGCTGTCACCTTAAAACCACGTGTCATCAACATGTGTTCTCAGGTAGTGGGGCCTCGCAGTTCGGCCAGCCACGCAGCCAACTCTTTAAGGTCCTGCACGTCCATCCCCGAAACCAGCTCGCGACGATGCACATCATGCACCGCAAGAAGATGGTCTGCGTGAAAGACGATCTCACTTCCAAACCAAACCCCATGTAGCCGGGACTCGACCATCACATTGTCGACAACACCCAGAAAGAGGTCATCAACTCGTTCTGAGATCCGGCCCCAGAAGTCTTCACCCCAGCCACGTGAAGGGATCACCCGGTCGGGTAAAGGAAAGAGGGATGCAGGGTGCGTATGCTTCAATATGGGTTTGGAAAGTGGCCCCGCGCACGAAGGACACGGACATTTCTCCGCGACTTCCTCATGCAGCGAGAATCGTGGTGAATCGATCCGCAGCTCGACGAATTGCCCCGGGCGGACCTGACGCTTCAGCACAGCAGGCGGAACGTGAAATGTCGCTGGGTTTGCCCGATGCATCTCAGCGCCGTCCACCAACTGGTAGTCGTTTCGAAACCGCTGATCCTGAAGTCGCTGCTGTAATCTCGACATCTCACCATTTTCAGCAAATTGGCCCGGAATCACGATCACACTCTCTTCTGCAGTATAACACCGCTAAGATTGGAATTGGCTGCCATTGATCCTATTCCGAGCCACGCGGATGCACGAACCCCCGCCTGCGTTTCGTGTCCCGATCGATCAGCCAATTCCCTTTGAAACCCGTCTCTTGACGCTGCATGAAATTGTATATACAAGTTTTTCACATGCGGTTCCAACGAGGAGATACTTGTGAAAAAGAGACGAGTCGTTGTCACTGGACTGGGATGCGTCAGTCCGGTCGGAAACTCGCCCGCGGAGTCCTGGAACGCATTACTGAATGGCCAGTCGGGAGTCTCCGCGATCTCCATATTCGACGCCTCCAACTACCCCGCACGGATCGCAGCCGAGGTCAAGAACTTTGGGACGACATTCCCAGAGGTACAAAAGCGATATCCCAAGTCCGGACGCAACATTCACTTTGCCATTGCTGCCGGGGCTCAAGCTGTCCGGGACTCGGGGCTGCAGCAGGCAGGATACGATCCGGGCCGCATCGGCGTTTACACCGGTGCAGGCGAGGGAAGTCAGGATTTTGAACTTTTCATGAGCACGGTGGCTCGCTCGTCCACGGATGGCAACTGCGATCTCCCCGCCTTCAATCAGCTCGTGCTGGCCAATCTCGACGCCGCGAAAGAGATGGAGCAGGAACCGCACATGGTATCCGCTCATCTCGCAGCGGAGTTCGGTTTCGAAGGCCCCAATCTCAACACCCTCACGGCCTGTGCCGCAGCCGCTCAAGCCATCGGGGAATCCGCCAAACTGATCGAAGATGGACTCCTCGATGCAGCACTGACGGGCGGCAGCAGCTCCATGATTCATCCGTTCGGAGTCACTGGTTTTTGTCTGTTGACGACTCTGTCGACGCGTAACGATGACCCCACCAGGGCATCGCGACCCTTCGATCTGGACCGTAATGGTTTTGTCCTGGGAGAAGGGGCAGGGATCATCATTCTGGAAGAATACGAAGCGGCGCGACGGCGTGGGGCCCCGATCTACGCCGAGCTGACCGGGTACGGTTCCACCGCCGATGCCTACCGCGTGACGGACATTCATCCCGAAGGGAGGGGAGCCGTCACCGCGATGAAGCTGGCTCTTCAGGAAGCCCGCTTGAACCCCTCCGACGTCAGCTACCTCAATGCGCATGGAACCAGCACCAAGGCGAACGACGCACTGGAAACTCTGGCCATCCGCAAGGTCTTTGGAACTGCCGCCGATCATCTTCCTGTCAGCAGCACCAAAAGCATGACAGGTCATCTGGTCGCAGCCGGCGGTGGGATCGAAGCCGTCTTCTCCGTCATGGCCATCGGCGCCAACGTCATCCCGCCGACAATGAACTACGAGACCCCAGACCCTCAGTGTGATCTGGATTACGTCCCACTCACCGCGCGGGAACTGCCCGTTTCGCACGTTCTCTCCAACAGCTTTGGCTTCGGCGGTCAGAACGTGTCGCTCCTGTTCTCGCAAATCTAGGTGAATCCCCCGTAAGATTCTCCCCCCGAAGTTTCCTCGTGATCGCCATTCCGCGCGGTCCGTTAATACCTGACAAGGACGTCCCATGGAAATGCGCCGCGCGGTCATCACTGGCCTCGGAACAGTGAACCCCTTAGCCAACAATATGCCCGACTTCTGGAAGGCGGTCTGCGACGGTCAGTCTGCGGTGGGCAGGATCTCCCGATTCGATGCTTCTAACTACCGCACCCGGATCGCCGCCGAAGTCAAAAACTTCCAGCCGGACGAAATTCTCGGAGGCAAACAGGCAAAAAGGCTCGACCGTTATGCGCAATACGGACTGGTCGCCGCAATCGAAGCCCTGAAAGACGCGGGACTCGACCCGACAAGCGGCGACCCCCGGCGAGCCGCCGTCGTCGTCGGAACCGGCATCGGCGGGATGGAAGTCTTCGAGGAAGAGAGCATCAAGCTCCAGCACGTCGGCCCCGGACGCGTCAGCCCGTTCTTCGTTCCCCGCATCATGCCCAACGCGGCGGCCGCGGCGATTTCGATTCACTTCGGGGTCACCGGCCCCTGCTTCAGTGTCTCATCCGCGTGCGCATCGGCCGCTGACGCCATTTCCACCGCCCGTGACCTGATTCGCACCGGACGGAGTGACATCGTGATCACTGGCGGAGCAGAGGCTCCCATCACACCGCTCGGCCTGGCTGGCTTCTGCGCTGCACGATCTCTCTCCGAACGAAACGATGCTCCCACCCAGGCCAGTCGCCCCTTCGATCGGGGACGCGACGGATTTGTGCTGGGTGAAGGGGCTGGAATCCTCGTCCTTGAAGATTATGAACACGCCCTCCACCGGGGCGCCCGGATCTACTGCGAAATCGTGGGGTACGGACAGACCGCCGATGCCCATCACATGACGGCTCCCAATCCGTCGGGTGCCGGTGCAGCGGAGGCGATGCGCGCTGCCATGCAGGATGCCCACGTCATGCCCGAGCAAATTCCCTACATCAACGCACATGCCACCAGCACGGAACTCGGAGACGCCGCCGAAGCGACAGCGATCCGGACCGCATTTGGCGAACGAGCGGCCGATCGACTTTCAATCAGCTGCACCAAAAGCCTGATCGGCCACCTCTGTGGCGCAAGTGGTAGTGTGGCCGCTGCCGTCATCGCGATGTCCATCCGCGACGGTGTCATTCACCCGACGCTGAACTTTGACGAACCATCCGAAGAATGGCTGAAAAAGACTGTCCATACATCCCCCGTCGATGAAAAAATTCGAATGGGTATGCTCAACAGTTTCGGTTTTGGCGGCCATAATTCGTCCATCATCCTGGCCGCCGTCGAGAACTGAAGTTCACGCCGGCAGGATGAAAAGCTCCAGCAACATGGTCCGACAACTTGAACATCAGGGGAGATGCGAATGAACTTGGCCACCAGACGAACCACTCTTCGAATCCAGCCGTTCAGCCTGCTGACGGTCACCCTTCTGATGATCCTTTTCGGAGGTGCCCCGGCACACGCCGAACACGATGGCAAAGTTCAGATTCTGCTGCTGGGCGACAGCACGACAGAAGGGATCATCC
>NZ_DASWWZ010000504.1:0-8181 GCF_036405755.1 Schlesneria sp. | reverse complement strand
AAAAGCATCTCGGGACGCCTTTCCCAGCTTCAGACCTGCGGCTTCGCCAATTGCCATCGTCAGTTTCCGCCATTCACTTGTTGGGTCAATCTGATCACGCGTTCGAACGTCACGGTCAGATGCATCCATCGTTCACGATGAATGCCTTCGCCAGCTCACGTCAATCCCGATGGATGCTCCTTTGATGCCATGACATTTTTTAAGTTCAGCTCGCTGTGGCTCAGCTCAACAGTGAAAGGGCCTGCTGAGCCAGCTCATGCGAGAGTGGTTTTCCATGATAGTTCAGGTCTCCTGCCGCTTCGAGTATCGGCAGGATTCCGAATCCCTTTTTCGTTTGAGAAATGATGGCTGTCGGCCGGTCCGTGACAGACTTCACTGTCTCGAGGGCGCTGACCACGGATTCCATCGAGTTTCCATCGATCACTTGTGTGTGCCAGCCGAACGCTTCGAACTTGGGAGCAAACGGCTTGAGATCCAGTACGTCCTTTGTCGAGCCTGTCTGCTGGAAACCGTTCTGGTCCACAATCGCAGTCAGGTTTGACAGCCGATACTTCTCGGCAGACGCGACCGCTTCCCAGACTTGCCCTTCGCCCATCTCTCCATCACCCAGCATCACGTATGTATGAGCGTCGATTCCGTCGAGACGACAGCCCAGCGCATGGCCCACACCCAGTGAGAGCCCCTGCCCCAATGAACCAGTCGAGGCTTCCATGGTCTCCAGGCGTTTCATATTGGGATGCCCCTCGAAGGGACTCCCCAGCTTTCGCAGCGTCCGAATTTCGTCGACTGAGTAATAGCCTGCCTGACAGAGCGCCGAGTACAGCACAGGAACCGCGTGTCCTTTGCTGAGAATGAATCGGTCCCTGAGCGGGTCTCGAGGATTCTCTTTGTGATGTCGCAGAAAGCCGCCGAAGTACAGGGCGGTGACGACTTCAACTGCGGAAAGACTGCTGGTCGGATGGCCACTTCCCGCTTCCGTGGTGATCGTGATGATCAGCCGCCGGATGGCTTTCGCCGTCTCCTTCAGCCGTTCGATCTCCATGCCTGTCGCGTTGGCCACGGTTGATTTCCTTACGTGCGAGCCAGAAGATGAGCCACTGGTTACGTTCCCTCGTAAAGCAGATCGGTCAGAAATTTTTTCTGCGAGATGTCTTCGTATGCTACCGCCCCCTCGCAGGTGCGGCAAGGATGTCGGAGGCGGTTCCCTTCCCTGTCTCTGACTCGTCGTGACGCAGTCGGCAGCGACATCACGCACACTTCACGAGCCGTCAAACAAAGCAGGTTTCATTGATGCTGATTGGTATCTTTGCGGATAGCCACGACCACCTGGACCACATTCGCCGCGCGGTCGAGGTCTTCAACGAAGCCGACTGTCAGCTGGTCGTATTCGCAGGAGATCTCGTTTCCTCTTTCGCGGTTCCTCCGTTGCGCCAATTGAAATGCAAAATCGTCGGATGTTTCGGTGACAATGAAGGAAACAAGACCGGAGTCACGGCCGGAATGCGGATCGTCGGTACCATCGGAGAACCTCCATTCGGTTTCAAGACTCCCGATGGACGCCGCATCCTTGTGACTCATATGGATCGATCACTGCGCGGTGTCGAAGGAGACTTCGATGTCGCTATTTATGCACATACTCACAAACCGAGCATCACTCGCGATGAGCAGGGACGGCTGTTTATCAACCCGGGAGAAACGAGCGGATGGTCCTACGGCAAACCCACCGTCGCGTTGCTGGAGACCACGACCATGGAAGCTCAGATCGTTCCGCTGAAAGGAACCGGGGATTGAGCTTTCCCAGCAGTTTGCGAGTGCTGCGACCTTTCCGCTTACAAGTCACTCCAACGATTTCGTCGATTGAAATTTGAAGCAGTCTGAGTCGATCTTACATGGCTTCGCCGGAATGCGCCCTGATGTCGACTTTCATCCGCCCGTGAGCCCAAAGGTTTGGGACTGGCCCCATTTCACTCCGACTGCTCACCCGCCGAAAGTTCCGGTGGTTCATCCGTCGGTAACGGTACGGCCCCCGCTGCAGGCTTACCATGCCCTGCCTTGATATAGGCCGCACGCTGGCGAGCATAGTCAACAGCCGTCAGATCCTCTGTCGTCCCAGATGAGTTCGACGCATCCTGTTGAGATTCGGCAAAGTACCGCTTGAGATAGTTCACACACCACCCGCACCCCGTTCCCGCTCCGCCGCACTCACTGATCTGGCTGGCACGACGGGGCCGGTGCACGCGGATGAAATTCAGAATCTTCCGCTTGGAGATATGGAAGCAATAGCAAATCGTGTCATCAAGCTGCATGAGTCGTCCAGCGTCATCAGGATCACCGCACTCGGCGGTCGAGGTTTGCTGAATGATAGCAGTGAGCGTGGTCAACGACAGTCGTCATTCCGTCAAATCCCGGATTAGCCGAGATCTGCGATGACTTGCCATCCTTCTCCGGCAGCAAGCGAATCGCCTTGCGAAGGGCGGAGAGCAGTCCTTCAGTCGTCTGGAGAAAACGGATCCCAAGATGCGACGATGGGGCTTCTGAAATCGCAATCGATGCTTCCAATTCTGCTGCACCGGTTGACGCGATGGGATACTCGACGGCAGGATATGCCTTCTTCCGATACGACCCCGTTGCACCAGGAGATTTCCCGAGATGTTGCAGTTTGCCTTGGCATTGCTTCTCGCTAGTCAGACTGACGAGAAATTGTTTGTCGCAACGCCGTTGACCCAGCCAAACGAGTTCACCCCCGGCATCGAAGGCCCTCAGTGTGACCGTGAAGGCAACATCTATGTCGTGAATTTCGAAAAGCAACAGACCATCGGCAAAGTGACACCTCAGGGCAAAGCCGAAATCTTCGTGACTCTGCCAGGCAAGAGCACCGGAAATGGCATTGTTTTCGACCAGCAGGGGAAGATGTACGTCGCGGACTATGTCGCACACAATGTCCTGAAAATCGATATGGCGACACGCAAGATCGACGTCTTCGCCCACAATGATCAAATGAACCAGCCGAATGATCTGGCGATCCATCCGAACGGAACACTCTACGCCAGCGATCCCAATTGGGATCAGGGGACCGGCCAGCTCTGGAAGATCGACACAAAGGGCAAAACAGAGCGTCTTGCGGAAGGAATGGGAACGACGAATGGGATCGAAGTCAGCCCCGACGGAAAGACCCTGCACCTTTGTGAAACCGCAAAAGTGGATGGGGAAACTCATCGAAATGTCTGGTCATTCCCGATCAACGAAGACGGGTCCGTGGGCGAGAAAAAGCTGATTCACCGATTTCCCGACTTTGGATTCGATGGGATGCGCTGCGATATTGACGGAAACCTCTATATTACACGCCACGGCAAAGGGACCGTTGCGGTACTGACTCCGACTGGCAAGCTCCTTCGCGAGATCGATGTACTCGGAAATAAACCGAGCAACCTCTGCTTCGGTGGTCCTGACGGTCGCACCGTCTACGTCACGGAAGTCGAGCATACGCGGCTGGTCCAGTTCCGTGCCGATAAACCGGGGCTCGCCTGGAAACGCTGGAATCCCGGAAAGTGACATGCGTCATTTTCCACATCCTGATCTATCACCTGGAAACTTCAACGAAGGATCAACGCACCGATGACACCTCAAGAAACCGCCGAAAAGCTGGGTCTGACTTTCAATAAGATCGAACCAGGCTACCTGAACCTGTGCGTTCGCTCGGGTAACCTGCTCATCACCTCAGGTCACGTCAGCGACCTGAAAGGGAAGCTGGGAGCAGGAGTCACCGTGGAACAAGGCTACCAGGCAGCGCGGGACTGTGCGATCAAGATCCTGAGGTCCGTCCATAACGAATTTGGCACTCTGAACGGACTGCGCGTCCTGAAGGTGCTCGGCTGCGTCAACTCGACGCTGGAATTCCACGAGCAGCACCTCGTGATCAACGGAACGTCAGACCTGCTGCACGAAATCTTCGGCAAGACAACCGACGGCTATCATGCCCGAAGCGCATTGGGCTTTGCCCAGCTTCCCACGAATGCCGCCGTCGAAGTCGAAGCAATCTTCGAAATCAAGTGATTCCGGAAGCCGCCACCAGCTGAGAGATCAGTCCGCTCCACTTTGGCGATCAGCCTGGAGAGCGGACTTTTTTTGCGCGCATTGACTGTGGCAGAGGCATGAGAGTGAATTGCCGCAGCGGCTAGTTTCATCCCCTGCTCGAAAATCGGCGAACAGGGAATCCAGCTCGCTGAAACGGGCATTCACCACGATAGCAAAGCCTGTTTTGAGTGATCCAAATCCCACACACTCAAATTGCTAGACACCCATCGGCAGCGTGTGAATTCTCGTAGTGCTATAGCCGGTGTTTGGCCTGTTCACTCGCACGCTTGAGGATCGAGCGTTCGCGTTCGGTGAGACTCTCTGATCCCTGTTCGTGAATCTTAGCAAGGATCGCATCAACCTGTTCGTCGAGCCCCGAAGTCGAAACTTCCGGATGAAACACTTTGAGATTCCGGGACGTCGTCGCTCGGCGTAGTGAGCGTTTCAATCTGCCGAAATCGAATACTTCGGCAATGCCTTCGAGTCGCCAGTTTTGCTGTCGGTAGAGATACCCGAATGCAGCTCCCCACAACTCAGACATGTAAGCAACCCGGGTCCACGGTCCTTCGCCCTTGAAGGCCTGCAGAATTTGAAACACGTCGACGACCACGTAGATCAGCAGCAGAACTCGTATCTGAATTGGTATCAGGCCGAAGAACAGCAACTCCCTGCGAGGAAAATGCGTGGCGTAAAGTGCCAGCATTGCCAGCACTGGCGCATTCGCCCCTATGAGGGGCTGCGGCAGGTACAACTTGAGGCTGAACGCCGCGAAGATCACGGCGCAAAAGGCAGCGGACGCGAGATAAAACCACAAGAACTCGCGGGATCCGTACATCCGTTCCAGGCTGGAACCCAGATACCACAGCGCGATCATATTAAAGACAATCGCGAACGGTGCGTTACGCGGATGACAGAAGACATACGTCACCGCCCGCCAGATTTGCCCGTGAAGTAACTTATCCGGCTCCAGCAGCAGCCATTCTTCAGCGTACGACTTCGTCACGGCGAACATCGCCTGAGCAACGGGCTCGACCGAGGACCGCAAAGATGCCACCGCGACGCGTGGAACGGCTGAATCATCCAGACTGACGTCATGAGTGAAAATCGTCTGCGCGAAAAACAGCCCTACGCTCACGATGATCAACCATTTTGTGGTTGGAACATCGTGCCCCCACGAGGGAAGTCCCGAGCCGATTTCATCGCGCATGTAGTCGCGGTTATTAGAGCCCATCGTCCGTGTAGACCTCTTTAATCGCTTTTAATTCACTTCGTCTGCGACAACTCGCTTTTGGTTCCGGGTTGCGGCAGTCGATTTGTCAGTTCGGTATTTTCCACCAGGATTCGATCAATGTCGTCTTTGACGCTTCGAACCTTACGACGAATATCGTCAATCTTAAGCAGCAGTTCGTTCCGTTCCTCTTCCGTACGTTCCATGGCTGCGACGAGCCCTTCCCGGTATTCCGGTTCAAGCTGATCCCCGCCAGCAAGTTCTTCGCCTCCAAGCAGCTCAGCTTCTCGCAGCTTGAGCTTGTTGTTGGCTTCCACGAGAAGTTGCTCCTGCCCCTTTAGCGTCAGCATCCGATCGCCGAGTGTTTCCTCGAGCTTCAGGATCGTCGTGAGCTGCTTGTCAAAGTTTTCGGTGTAGCCGGGTGGGACTAGGTTTCGCCAGCGCCAATTTCCGGCCTTGCCCCAGGTCGCTACTTCGGCGGGTGTGGCGCGCCAGTTTGGCTTGAGCACAGACCCGTTCTGCTGGATTTCCGCCGGTACAAATGAGCCGCGATAGACCGACGTTCCATCGGGCAGCAACTCAAACCCGTGCAGTTGCAACCCCTCACGGACCCCAGCGGCAGATCCGACATTCACCTGCACTGCGCCATCGGGACTGACGACATTCGTCTGCACGATCGGCCAGAAATTGCCCCACAGGTCGCGCGAGCGGAAGATGTCCTTCTGCAGCGAGTCGATCTGAGCTTCGAGCGTCTCAATCTTGGGTTGAGTCTCGTTAAACTTATTCTTTGCGGCCAGGGTTTTCGCCGTCCAGCTGTTGCGAACCTCGACAAGCTTGGCAGTCAGGATCGAAGCGGCGATGGCCGCAATGACCACCAGAAATGCGAAGACTTTGCCAAGCGTATTCATTATGAGATCCTTGTCGCAAACGCAGTCTGGGTGTTTCTCTTCGGGCGTCGCTGACTCAACGCAACTTCAATTCATCGGGAGGACCAGCGGAAGCGGAGACGTCGTTGTTAGCTTCAGGTCGTCGCTCGCGCTCGTACGTCCGCCGCACTGTTCATTCTTGAAAAACCATGCTGGTAAAATATCGACGCGATGTCAGCCAGGACGACAGCAGATTCTCTCAAGTATTTACGAACCGCTCTTCCACCGATTGTTTGTGATGATTTTCTGCGCCTGAAACGACTTTTACGCTGGCAAAACCCCCTTCGCGGCCTTACTCCGGTGAGCCTTTCACCGGCACAATCGATACGACTGGTACGCCCTCCATGACCCGAACGAAACACCTGCTCGCTCACTTGATCATAGGAGTCGATCAAGTGGGTGGTCAAGGAGAATCCCGCGTGTGAATTGCCTTTGACAGTGAGTCAGCACACAATCGCAGTGCTTGATGTATCCGCCTCCTTTCCCACCTCAACTGAGAGACCTTCCGTTGAACGCGCCAGAACCCCACTCTGCCTCGACTCGAACGATTGAAGACTCACTCCAGGATAGCACCTCGACAAACGGCACCAGCTTTGGCCAGTGGATGGCTCTGATCGCTGCGCTATTAGGCTGGATGTTTGACGGAGCGGAAATGGGTGTGTTCTCGATGGTGGGCCGTGCCGCCATCCAGGATTTGCTGGGGATCTCCCAACCCTCTCCCGAATCGGAACAAAAGGTTGGACTTTACTTCAGCCTGGTCATCGCCGTGTTTCTTGTGGGGGCCGCAACGGGCGGCGTCCTGTTCGGCTGGCTGGGAGACCGAATTGGACGCGTCCGGGCCATGAGCCTCAGCGTGTTAACATATGCGCTCTTTACTGGTCTTTGCGGGTTTGCTCAGACGCCGATCCAGTTGGGAATCTTGCGATTTATTGCAGCGTTGGGAATGGGCGGCGAATGGTCCCTCGGCGTCGCACTCGTGATGGAAGTCTGGCCAAATCGCTCTCGTGCGTTAATGGCAGGCTTGATCGGAGCAGCAGCAAATGCCGGCTACCTGCTCGTCGGAATCATCGGGATCGGCTTAGCCGCAGTCCTGACTCAGTGTGAGTCATTACTCGCCTCGACCGGACTTCCTGAATCCACGGTGAGTATGCTTGTCGCGAATAAAGGCTGGCGACTCATGATGATGCTGGGAACGCTTCCAGCCGGACTGACATTTTTCTTTCGCCTCTTCGTGCCAGAATCGACTAAGTGGGAACGCGAGCATGACCGCGGTTCCACATCAAACTGGGTGGCGTCTGACCTGATCGGCGTACTGGTGGGAGCAATCGGCCCTGGTCTGATTGTCTGGGTCTGGGCCGACGAACGAATCAACACGACGTGGCGTCTCGCAGGCACATTCATGGGACTGGTCATTGCCACTTTGGGATATATCTACCCGGTCGTACGATTCCTTCAGCGAACCTATGCGAACTCGAGCGACGCAGCCAACCAGACGAGCCAGACGATTCGCCGTATGCTACTCGGAGCCTGCTTAAGCGGAATCGCACTGATTGGCACCTGGGGATCCACACAGTGGGCCATGTCCTGGGCCGGTCAATTAACTCAGAACGTCAAACCAGTCGACGCGACAGGAACACCAGCGGCTGATGAGCGGGCGATGGCTGCAACCGCGGCGAAGCCGTCGTGGATTCATGAGACCATTACTCGAAACCCCCGTGAATACACGCAGATTGTCACTGCGGTGGGGGCGATCATCGGTACAATCCTGGCTGCCATGCTGGGCGACTGGGTCGGTCGCCGCATCGCGTACTGTGCTCTGTGCTTCGTGTCGATGGCATCCGTGCTCTGGTTCTACCAGTTTCATTCTCAATTCGACGCCGAGTTTCTCTTTGCGGCGTTCCTGCTGGGAACGTTTACAGCCTCATTCTATGGATGGTTGCCACTGTATCTTCC
>NZ_DASWWZ010000503.1:0-18379 GCF_036405755.1 Schlesneria sp. | reverse complement strand
ATCAACCCGGACCAGACCACCGTCGACTACATCAAGGGTCGTCCATTCGCTCCTGCCGGTGCTGATTTCGAGCGAGCTGCCGCCTGGTGGTTGAGTCTCGCGTCACCGAAAGACGCCGAATTCGATGACTACGTGACGTTCGATGGTTCGGCAATCGAACCGACCGTCACGTGGGGCATTAACCCAGCTCAGTCGGTCGGAATTAACGAGACCTTGCCCGCCGTATCGTCGTTCAATTCGGACGATCAGAAGGGGATCAAGGACGCCTATGAGTACATGGATCTGAAAGAACAGCAGCCGATCCGCGGGGTCAAGATCGACGTCGCCTTCATCGGTTCCTGCACCAACGGTCGAATTTCCGACCTGCGGGAAGCGGCAGCGATCGCCAAGGGTCGTAAAGTGGCCCCGGGGGTGAAGGCACTTGTCGTCCCCGGATCACAGGTCGTTCGCGAACAGGCAATTCAGGAAGGCCTGGACAAAATCTTCGAGAACGCAGGATTCCAGTGGCGCGAAGCAGGCTGCTCGATGTGCCTCGCCATGAACCCGGACAAGCTGCAGGGTCGGGAAGTCTGTGCCTCATCGAGTAACCGTAATTTCAAGGGTCGCCAAGGAAGTCCGACCGGGCGTACCTTGTTGATGAGCCCAGCGATGGTTGCCGCAGCCGCCATCGCGGGTTCGGTCAGTGACGTACGAGAACTTCAGTAACAGTCGGTTCGCACCAGAGATTCGGCCAGAGTTCCACTGGTCCTGATCAGTGGAACTTTGTCCCCCATTGCCCCTTCTGATGCGATGACGGACGGGAACGACAGACAGAGTATTGGATTACAGCTCGTGGTTGAAATCGTAGTTCGCAAGGGCGGACGATTTCCAAAGGAAGAGAGATCACATGACACAGCCCGGAATGGACCGCCGAGAGTTTCAGCAACTGAGTCTGGCAGCACTTTGCGGAGTGGTCGCGGGTGTGAACCTGGGCTGCAGCAATGGTGGGGGAGGAGCGGGAACTCCGGCAGCAGCCCCAGCCGCTCCCGGCGCGGCGGCAGCAGCAAACCAGATCAACCTGACTCCTGAAGCAGAAGCGTTGATCATGGACGAGCCGCACACGTGTCGCGGCTTGAACTCATGTAAGGGACTGGGCCGCGACAAGGAGAATGCCTGTGCCGGACAGGGGACCTGCGCGAGTGTGGCCGACTCCGTTTGCGGTGGCCACAACGATTGCAAAGGCCAAGGAGGCTGCGGAGAGAATCCCGGGATGAATTCCTGCAAGGGCCAGGGGGGCTGTCATATCCCGCTGATGTCATCCGCCTGGGAAACAGCGCGCACAGCCTTTGAAGCGGCGATGAAGAAAAACGGAAAAGAATTCGGTGCGGCACCGGCCGCAGCGAAGTAGTGGACCGCTCTGGAATCGGGAACGAGTGTGAGATCGTCGCCAGCAAGTCCTCGTAACGGCGATGTCTCACACTCACCAGGCGGGCCCTGCTGCGAAGCGATTTCGATCGGCGGGATACGAAACCCGGGGTGCGGAATGGGAATGTAGCGACGTGGACGACCGATTTTCCCGCCCCTTTTCGATGCGGCCGATGCAATGTCCCGCCAGGTCCTGAGGGATTGGAACTGCCGCCTGTTGCGAACGACGTGTTTTCCGTATGATACCGCTTCGTCTGAGGGCGGAACGAACGAGGACGAGTGGTGTCATCTGGCCGGAGTCTGATTGTGACGACAAGATTGCAATGCCTGCTGCTGAGCCTGTCGATCGGCTTGTGCCTCGCAGTCAATGAGTCCGCGGCCCAGGGCCCTGCGGCGCCCCCCGTGATCCCTCCTGCCAATTCCGCACAGCAGTCGCGCCCGTTTTATGTTGAAGGCGCGGTTGTTGTTGCCCTGATGGCTGCCGCGGGATACGCAGTCTGTCGATCAAGCCGCCGGGTCTAGACCACACCGTTCAATGCCAGCTCGCGACAATTGCCGAATCGTTATCACCGGGATCGGTTTGTGTACCCCGTATGGCCCTGACCGCAAATCGACGTGGCAGGGGATGCTGTCGGGAAAGAGTGTCACTCGCTGGCTCTCCCCCCCGCACTGGCCGAGCGAGCAACCTCGTCTGGCAGGAGCCCCTGTGCGGTTCCCAGAGACACGATTATTTCGTCATCAGGAACCGCTGATCGAATTGGCCCTGACGACGGCTCATGAAAGTCTGATCGACGCGGGACTCGATTCGGTCAGTCTAGACCGCTATGAAACTGGCGTTGTGTTTGGAACGAGCAAAGGAGGCCTCCACACCTACACTCAGTTGCTGGGACAACCGTATGACCCCGAAGCTGATCTCGCCCGGGCTGATCTCCCCGCAAATCCTGGTGAATGGCTGGACGTCTTTCCCAACCGCGCGGCGGTCGTCCTTCGTCAGATGATCGGTGGCTACGGTCCCGTACTGTGCCCTGTGATGGCGTGTGCAACGGGACTTGCGGCCTGCCTGCGTGGTGCGGAACTCATCCGGAACGGTGACTGTGACCTTGTGTTGGCCGGCAGCGCGGACGCCTCGCTGCAGCCCGCCCTGCTCGGCTCGTTCCGGCGACTGGGCGTTCTGTCGCGAGAACTCGACGATCCCGCGTCAGCGTGTCGCCCATATGACCATCGGAGAAGCGGATTTGTCGTGGGAGAAGGAGCCGCCTGTCTGATCCTTGAGCGACTTGATCTGGCTCTGGAACGAGGGGCCACTTACTACGCCGAATGGCGTGAGGGACAGATCCTGTCCGACGCCAACAGCCTGACACAACTTGAGACGACCGGATCGTCACTGAAACGACTCTTGTCTGATTTAAGTCGTCGGACCCGTATCCCGGACTACATCAACCTGCATGGAACCGGAACAGCGACAAACGACGTTGTGGAGTGCCGGGCGATTCGGGAAGTCTTCGGCGATGCCTCGCGGCGAATCCAGTGTTCGAGCCTGAAAGGGGGGATGGGGCATCTTTTAGGGGCGGCGGGAAGTGTCGAACTGGCAGCGACGGCACTCGCAATTCATGATCAGATGATTCCTCCGACAGTGAATCTGGAAGAGCAGGACGAGGATTGCCGACTCAACTTGACTCCGCAGAAGGCTCGAAAGTGGGACATCAATCAGGCATGGAAGGTCTCCATGGGATTCGGAGGCCACCTGGCGGGGGTCTGCCTGTCACGGCCGGAGTCTCCGCAATAATCAGGCAAGGACGATCGGTGCCAGATCGATTCGACGGAATGTTCGGCTCTTCCAGAGCTGAAATTCGTGTAGATGCAATTTCCAACCTGTGCTAAAAGCCCTTTTCGGCGGGCACACCAACTGAAACCACGTTCATTCAGTTTCCTCAGTACGAACTCGGAACCCTCAAGGCTCGTTCAATTCAGTACGGCTGGACGGTGTCTGCGGGGTTGCTGATGCCGGCTCATTTCGTCACGGAAGACGCTCTATGTTCCGCAATCACTTGCCATTTCTGACGTGCCTTGTGTTTAGCGTTGGTCTTGCGATTGGTTTTTCCTGGAGCCGAGGATACATCCCCCTCGCCATCGCACCTGCGAAGACTGGCACACTGGGGATTGAAGTTGCGCAGCGGGAACCACTGCCGCTCCCGAATCGTTCTCCCTCGAGTAAACGCCGCGCCGCACAAGAGAAAGTCGAATCCGTCGACGAAAGTGAAGACGAATCGATCGTCTTCGAACAACAGTCAGAACCTGATCTGGATTCCACCATCGCTGTGACCAGACAGACGGAGGAAAAGGATTACTCACAGGTGATCCCCGTCGCGCGTCAGGAAGAGCCCGAGCAGGTCGCGTCACGTGAACCTGCCGCCTTGACTCTACCTGACACGGATCAAGGGGAGCCCTTGGTTGAGAACTCAAAACCGATCCGGCTGCTGAAGAAGGGGACAGGCCAGCCGGTCCCGGAGTCGAGTCCGAAGCCACGCAAGGGGGCGCAGCCGCGGCGTGTGGTGAGCGCTGCGGCTCATCAAACCCCCGCAGATCCCCCGAGTGAGTCTGACAGTACGACCGAGGATGCCCAGGGGGGAGTGTCAGAACAGTTAGCAGCGGCGGAAGAAAAGCTTGCCGCGGGAGAAGTCCTGGCAGCTCATCGCATACTGTCAAAACTGTACTGGAACCACCAGGAGCTCCGTCCACAACTTCAGGAAAAGATTGACGCTGCTGCGAAGTCCATCTTTTTCGACAGCCAGCCGCACTTCATCGAACCCTATGTGATTCAATCGGGTGACCGGCTGGAGGTGATCGCAAAGAAGTATCAACTGTCGTGGGAATACCTCGCAAAGCTCAATCGAACTGAACCGAGACGCATTCAGATTGGCCAAAAGCTCAAAGTGCTGAAGGGGCCCTTCGCCGCCGTCGTCGAACTGAACCGCTTTGAGTTGATCGTGCATTTGCAGGGGTACTATGTAAAGCGCTACATGGTCTGCACGGGTAAAGACAATTCCTCGCCCGTGGGCAAGTTCACCGTTCTGAACAAGGTGGTGAATCCTCCGTACACCGGCCCGGATGGAAAAGTGATTGCTGCTGACGATCCCTCTAATCCGCTGGGCGAACGCTGGATCGACCTCGGTGACAGCTATGGGATCCACGGGACGATCGATCCCGGATCGATCGGAAAGGCCGAGTCACGTGGTTGTATTCGACTTGGGGACGAAGACGTGATCGAAGTCTATAACTTCCTCGTCAAAGGTTCGGAAGTCGTGATTCGAAAGTAGCCGCACGACAAAGGTGAAAACGGTTCGGCCCGCGCCGCCGATCGGCTCCGCAATCACCATCGGCAGACCTTCTTGGACTGAAAACGGGCGAGCCCCCCAGACGACTGATGCGCGTGAGTTGCAACTGCGGTCCCGCTGGCCGAGAAGAACAGGTGAACAACCGCTGACACGGCAGTTGACATGCGAGAATATGACTCTGCTCGCCCCACCTGAATGTTGATTTCATCGCTGCGGCCTTGGACTGTTTGGTGTTGTTTTCAGCCTCAGAACTGGCCACACTACAGATCAGCAAATGTTGATTTGCATTGCGAAGTGACAGGTCGCTTCTGGCGAACACGCCATAAGTGCCTCCCTAAAATGAACCCCTGAATAATTCGGTGCGAAACGGTCTGACCGGGCTTTCTGTGAAAGGAGAGTTCCCGGCGAGGATCTCATTCACGCTTCCGGAATGAGGAACCGACTCAGGTCGCCCGCGCTGGTCATTCAGCCTTCAAAAACAGGACGCGCAGATGTCGAAGTGTCAGCAGATCCATCGCCGTGACTGCCTGAAAGCAGGCGGCCTCAGCTTACTTGGGCTGGACCTGCCGAGCTGGTTTCAGCTGAGACAGGCGATGGCAGACGAGCGGGCCATCGGCAATCGTCCACGGGCCAAGGCCTGCATCTTCCTGTTCATGTGGGGGGGCCCTGCCCATCAGGACACATGGGACATGAAACCCACTGCCCCAGTCGAATACCGTGGCGAGTTTCGGCCGATTGACACGAATGTCCCGGGCCTGCAAATCTGCGAGCATCTTCCGCTGCTGGCCCAGCGGGCGGACAAGCTCGCCGTTATCCGGTCGATGACCCATGACGACGTCGATCATACTTCCGCGACTCACTATCCTCTCACCGGACGAAGAACGCCTCGACGCGGCGCCGGGTTAGGCGAAGATTGGCCGAGTATTGGGTCTGTCGTATCAAAACTGGGTCGTGGTACGGGCCCTCTTCCCTCGTTTATTTCCATGATGCCCGTCGTCCCGAATGGTGCACCGCGATTCGTTGAATCATCGCATGGGCAGGGGGCTGGCTGGCTCGGTCCGACCTTCGATCCGATGCGGATCGATGCGGACGGGAGCAAACCCGACTACAAAGTCGGCGACTTCGAACTGTTGGCCGACGTACCGAGCACTCGCTCATCACTGCGCCGCGAATTGCTGGGCGTAATGGACGAACGAGACGGCCAGATCGAAAGCAACGAGCTCGTCCAGGCGACTCGCAGCCACTACGAACGGGCATTCACCCTGCTTTCGTCCAAGGGAGCCGTCGAGGCCTTCGATCTGTCACAAGAACCGGCCTCCGTTCGAGAACGATATGGAATGAACGTGCATGGTCAATCGGTCCTTCAGGCACGGAGACTCGTCGAAGCAGGCGTCCCCTTCGTCACCGTGTTCTGGCCCAACGACGGACTGACCAATGTCAGCGTTTACTGGGACACTCACAACAGAAACTTTATTGACCTGAGAACGAGACTTTGCCCCGTGACAGACCAGGCCTTCAGCGCCCTGCTCGACGACCTGCAGGAGCGGGGCATGCTGGACGAAACACTGATTGTCTGGACGGGAGAAATGGGGCGGACCCCTCGGATCGGTCAGGGAGTCGTCGGAGGAGCGGGAGCCGGAGCGGACGGACGCGACCACTGGGCAAGTTGCTTTACGTCCGTCCTCGCTGGAGGAGGGATCCGGGGAGGGACCGTGTATGGTTCGAGCGACCGGTTTGCCGCGTATCCTGCCTCCAACCCAACGGCACCACAGGACCTGGTGGCGACCATTTATCACAGCCTGGGAATCGATCCTCATCTTCAACTTCGAGACAGCCTGGGCCGGCCGCTCACGATTTGCGATGGATCGCCGATCGCCCCGATTCTGGCGTGATCGCCTGGAGCGATGCCCTGCTCTTGCGGTCAATTTTCTGGACGTGCGGAGAACAATACGTCGGAGGGCAGGATCGGCCCCCGGACCCGATAAGAGGTCGGCACATGACGGTGTCTGGACGTGCGAAAGCGGTGGTGGCGATCTTGCCACGCACCGCTTTGCGAATAGTATTACGCTCGTGGACGAAGGGATAGAAAATCATTCGTCGTAGACGCGGACCTGGAACTTACCGTCTGCAGTGATCCAGCCGCGGTAGAGTCCTTCGCTGTTTCGAGCCGTCGTAAACTTTCCATCTTTATCGAGAACGATGGCGGCCCCTTCGGCATTGATGTCTTTCAACTGCCGGTTGATGACGTCTTCGACCGCCTCTTTTGCCGAGACTTTCTTGTACTTGATCTGAGCCACAATTTCGTGGGAGACGGAATAACGGATGAAAAACTCGCCATGTCCCGTGCAGGAAATCGCTGCCGTTTCGTTGTCCGCGTAGGTACCGGCACCAATGATCGGGGAATCGCCGATTCGACCGAACATTTTGTTCGTCATTCCCCCTGTGGAAGTGCCGGCAGCCAGATTCCCGTCCTTGTCGAGTGCCACAGCCCCCACGGTACCGTAATGGGGCTTAGCGATCGGGATCTCCAGGACGTCCGAGGCATCGCCTGATTGCTTCTTCGCTTCGGCTTCTTTCTTCCAGACGTCCTGAATGGCTTTCCATTGGAACTCGGTCCAGAAATAGGCGGGGTCGACGATTTCGAGTCCCTGCCGGGTGGCAAAAACTTCTGCACCTCGGCCAATGAGCATGACGTGCTTCGACTTTTCCATGACCGCCCGGGCAGCCGAGATGGGATTCTTGACGATGGTGACACTGGCGACCGCCCCCGCTTTTTTCGTCTTGCCATCCATAATCGACGAATCGAGTTCGTTTCGTCCCTCATGGGTGAAGACGGCTCCCTTTCCGGCATTCAGCACCGGATCGTCTTCCATGACTCGGATGGCGGCTTCGACGGCGTCCAGTCCTGATCCACCTGCATCCAGCTTGGCTTTCCCTGCTTTCAAGGCGGCATGCAGTGCGGCACGCACCTTTTCCTCGAGTTCAGGCGTCATGTCCTTTTTGTCTTCGCCAATCCCGCCGTGAATCCCCAGCACGACGTTGGGAGTGACTTCATCGACCGCGGAAGCACCGTTCGTTGCCGCGAGCATTCCCATACCCATTCCCAAAGCGAGAAACCATCGAATCATCTCGGCACCTTGCGCGAAAAGTCACTTTCGGAGAGGCGTTCCATTACGCCAACCGCAATGAGCGACACGAGTATACCAACGGCACACCAAAACCGCATTTCCTCATCGAATGGCGCTGCCCGGGCGTTTCCGACCCCCAAAGCAATTCTCGCGAACCCGGCAGACGAACTCTCACCAGAGTACAAACCGGCAACAAAGGCCTCAGAGCCGACCAGCCGCGTTGCCGCTTGCTCAATCCTCGTCCTCGGCAGAAGGGGATTACGATGAGATTGACCACGCAGGTTTCCAGAAACGAAGAATCAGGCTTTCTGGAGCTTGAGCGAATCACCTTGATCTTGACCAAATTGGACCAATAGGTAAGCTTCCGCCGCATTCGACCGGCAGGACTCGCAGGTTGCGACGATTCGCCGCCGCTTCTGGCGCACATTTGTCGCTGTTCCAAGGAGGGAACATCATGAAAGGTTGGCTTTCCAACGCCGTCATTGGGGTCTACCTCACGGCGATTTTTGCAGGACTCGCCGCGCAAACGATGAACTTCGCGTCGACTGCGCACCCTGTCATGTACTACTTTGTGTGGGACATGTTCTGTGGTTGGTCGTCGCATGAAATTCGCTATCACGTAGTCGGTGAGGGTGAAAGCGGCACCTTATATGAACTGGCTCCAGGTCCGTGGAAGCAGTTCATGCCGTATGGGGACTTGCCCCGAACGCACTACGATGTGCTGGGAAATTCCCATCGCAAAATGGCTCTCAACGCACTTGCACGCACCGAACACGAGCCAATTCACCGAATTGTCGTAATCGAAGAGGTCTGGGCGAAGAAGTACAACATGTCCGACTACTCGTGGTACAAGCGCTATGACGAACCTCGAGAACCATTCAGCTACTTCTGGCAGCGGTCCGAGATGAACGAATTTGGCGACGTGATCAGCAACGTCCCTGATTATCTTTCCTACCTGCGGACCAGCACCGTTGCGGACAATCCCAGGTTGATCCGGGATCTGCATCAGGGCCGCGATCATTATGTGCTCACACCACATCAGCGATTGTCTTCCGAAGCAGAAGACTACTAATCACGTTGTCAGGCTACAACAGAAATTCATTCCGTATCGTCCCGACGCGAAATCCGTTGAACAGTCCAGTTTTTCATGATGCTTCGAGGATTGGGGGCGTCCCTGACTCAAGTACTCGCAACCGCCGAATTCGTCGGGACAGGCAAGATCAGTCGTCAGTGTGGGTAAGAGCACCACGCTGCCTGCGTTGACAGTTGACCAAGCTGAACGAAGCACGAGCGGTCAAGCAGGGGCATTTATAGAAGAGGTCGTACAAATGATGAGTACCGAGAAAGCCGCTGATCGGATTCGAAATTTTTTCTATGCAGAGGAAGTCCCTTTCGGACTGGCACTGTGTCGAATTTGTCTCCCGCTGGTACTGATGGGCATGGTTCTGCCGCGATGGTCTGTCTGTCGCGAGCTTTATTCCGCCGATGGAGCGACCGCTCAGGTTTCCGTCGGATTCGGCTATATCGACATGCTGCCGGAATTCTCGGGCACCGTCGTCGCGGCACTGTACGCGATGCTGATTTTCTCGCTGGTGACACTCAGCATCGGCTGGTGCTCAAGAGCGTCCGCCGTAGTCTCCTGCGTTCTGATGACCTACTTCAGCATGCTGGACTGCGTCAGTACGATGACGAAGTACACCGCGATGGTCACGCATATGCTGCTGATCCTTTCGCTTTCTCAGGCCGGTTCGATCTGGTCCGTCGATGCCTGGATGGCTCGCCGACGCCGGAATCTGGATCCTACAAAACCCAGGTTCGCGTACCCTAAGTCTGCCGCATGGCCACGCCGCCTGATGCAGTTCCACATTGCAGTCGTCTACTTTGGTGCGGGCGTTACCAAACTTCACACCCCGGCGTTCTTCACGGGAGATCAGTTGCAGTACTGGATGTTGACTCATCTCAACTACCAGCATCGGCTGGGGGAAATTCTTGCCGGCTATCCGGTGATGCTCGTCGCGTTTGGTTATGTCACGGTCGTCTTCGAACTGATGTTCATTTTCTGTTCGTGGAAAAGCTACTGGCGGCATATCGTGCTGCCCATTGGGGTGCTGTTCCACTTTATGACGACCCTGACCCTGGGCCTGCTGATGTTCCCGATGGTATGCTACTGTACCTACATGGCCTTCATCGATGAAGACGATGTCCAGCAATCAAGTGCCTGGCTGCGACGAAAGATCCGTCACTCAAGCTGGCTGAAGGTTGCCCAGCAGAAGCTCATCGAAATTCGGTCTGCGATGGGAAGTCGCCCGGAATGGAAATCTTCTGCACGTATCGTCTTCGCAACCGCATTCCCGTTGGTCGCATTGGCCGGAATTCAGATCGAACACCAGTTCGATCCCTATGGAGAACGTCGTCCGGAAGGGCGTTATCAGTTAACCGCGATCGAGCCTGAACGAGCTCGCCAGCTTCTGGCCCCGGTGACACCACAGCGTGATTTTGACAAGTTCTTCGCTGTCGACATGGGCACGTTCCTTGTCAGCGACATCGTTGCCAATCGACGAACGTCATTCCGACAGGGCGAAAACATGATCGCCCAATGCAGTCTGATCCCGCCCCACGAAGACCTGGTCATCGATTGCAAGATTCGTGATGATGAAAACCGGATCGTCGACAAAAAGCGAGAAATCGCCACACGGGAAATGTTCCGGGTCAATATGTACTTCTCGATTCCCAATGAACTTCGGCCGGGGGATTACACCTTGAACATCGAGACGGCAGGTCGCCCGGTGATCAAGAAGAAATTCCAGGTCCTTCCAAAATACGGAACGGTCGCCTCACGGTAAAACAACGAACGACTCTGAATTCTCAGTTCATATAAACATGGCCGACCGGCGCTGCGGGTCGGCCATGTTCCTGTTTCAGTCGCGGATTAAGTTAATGACGACGTGATCGCAAACGGACTACGGACGGCGGTTCGCCAGCACAGTGGCGTAGACCTCGCGAATTTCCCGGGTCATTGTCTGATGCCGGAAGCGGTCCGTGAACATGGCTCGCCCGGTTTCACCAAGTCGTCTCCGCAGCAGGGGATCATCGACAAGCTGGCATATAGCGGACGCCAACCCGGGGACCGATCGCGGCTCGACGAGAAAACCTGTCTGATTGGTCGCGATGACTTCTTTTGCGCCGTCAATATCGAAGCTCACCACCGGCTTGCCAGCAATCAGTCCCTGAGGAAGGACCCTCGCGAGCCCCTCCCAAACACTTGCGTGAACGACAATGTCCATCGCGTGAATCAGTTCCGGTACCCGTTCGGGAGGGACAAGCCCTGCGAAGACGAAGTGGTCTCGCAGTCCCCTCGCTTCAAGCTCCCGCTCAAACTCTGGCCTGAGGATACCGTCTCCAACGAACAGGAAACGGACCGCGGGGCAGTGATCAACGACTGCCTGTGCCGCCTTGAGAACGTACTCGTGCCCCTTCAGCGGAAAGAGGCGAGCCACCTTTCCAATCACAATGTGGTCTGAGTTCAGCCCCAGTTCCGCACGAACGATTTCAGGAGAACGTGGAGGATTCAGAAAGGGATCCACGTCAAACCCACTGTAGACGGTCACGAACCGCTCGCGCGGAGCAATCCCTGCGGCAACGTATTGATCCGTCATGGCATCACAGACGGAAATGAATCGATCGGTCGCTCGGGCCGCCCATCGCTCTAACTGCTGATAGGCCTGAAAGGCAAGTCGATTCTGCCCGAAATGAAATGACGCTCCATGAATCGTATGAACACAGGGAAGCTTCAGACGGGCCGCCACCAATCGACCGATAATGCCCGCCTTGGAAGAGTGCGTGTGAATCAGGTCCGGCTTGATGGAACGAAGGAGTCGCAGCAGTTCTCGATATGTTTGCCAATCGTTCCAGGGATGAATTGCCCGTTGCGATGCGGAAATCAGCCGCAAGTCGATCCCACCATTCCGAGCGCGAGGTTCCAGCGAACCTTCGGGTCCGATTCCGGGCCCTGTAATGAGCGTGACTCGATCACCATGCAGATGATGCTGGTCTTCCACGGTGAGAAGCGTATTTTCCTGTGCACCGCCGACAATCAGACGGGTAATGTAGTGGACGATGTGCATCAGGAGCTTACTGTCTTCAAAATTGTCAGGCGGCAGTTGAAGCCAGAGGAGCTGCGGGGACTGCCTGTGTTTCGTGTTTGTCGGGGATGGAAGGCAAATGGTATCACCAGAGGAAGCCTGTCTCACGCCCTAGGCCGCCTTCATCGCACGGTCTTATCCCGATACGGACCGCGTGAACTACTTCTGCGACTCGCTTTCGATGGCCTGCGACAGCCGTTCGACCTCGGTTCGACTGACATTGGAATCGTTAGTCATCAACCATTCCACTTCCGCACGTGCGTCATGCCACCGGCGAGCCTGGAAGCTGAGCACGCCGCGATAGAAATGGTCCTGCCCCGAGTTTGGCGACAGGACGAGGATGGCGTCCGTATAACGAATCATCCGATCAATCTCCTGCTCGTCAGCAGCATTACTGAAGAGATTGCGAAGGATGCGTTCCAGAATGGCTTTCGGAGTCGTTGTGTCCAGGTACGAGTCACGCCAGGGAACATCACTGAGTGCCTCGAACTTGTTTTGAGCTTCGGCGGGGGTTAGTAGAAGTCCTCTTTCGAATACATCCACCAACTGAGAGGAACCTTCTCGCGGTTCATGACGTACTAGAAAATGACGGGGCATTCCGACACCGACGACATTCAGCCCCACCCGTTTCGCGATTTCGATATAGAGAACCGAAAGAGTGATGGGAAGCCCCTCCCGGTCGTCAAGAACCTCGTTTACGTAGCTGTTCGAACGATTGTCGTAGTCTGTCCGGCTTCCGTGAAATCCCTGTTCTTCAAAGAGGTATCGATTGAGAGCCGCCAACCGCTGATCTTCGGAAGCGTCCGCTTGCAGCCCTTCTTTGATTTGCCGGGCATGACGCTCGACATCCGCGACGTAATTTTCGATCTCCAGTTCCGGGTTGTCGAGTTTTGCAATCAGCAGCGCCCCCCGCAGCAGATCGACTGGCTCTGCCGCTGTCGCCGCATGAAAATCGGCGAGCGTCCGCGTCAGGTGGATGTCGCTCGCGAGACGCTTGAGCTGTGAGACGCGTGACTCGAGAGCTTTGACCTGTTCATCTAAGATATCGATCACACTCGAGTCTTCCCGTGCAAGTTCCCTGACGACCCTAGCCTTCGATTCATCGTCTGCGGGCAGTGCATCCAGCGTCGAGGTGACCCGGGTCAGTAACTCTGTGGAGATGCGGGGTTCGCTGAGCGATTCACCGACGCGAAATCCTTTAAACTGGGCTTCGGTCTGGCGGAATTTGCATAAACCAACTCGTCCACTTTTGTAAGCAGAATCGGTCGTTTCAAAGATCAGTTCCCCGTTGATGTAACAGAGGGTTCTTTCGGCTTCCACGCGAACTTTCAGCGAGTTCCAGCCCTCTTTTTTGAAGTGGGGTGAGCGAGTTTCTCTGAGAACGGCCCAGGAAAAAACATCGGGCCCATCAAAGCGACTCAAACGGAGACCGCCGTTGCTGGGATAAAATCCGTAGTGTCGGTCGGAACCATCCGCATTGAAGACGAGACCTGCTGCGCCATCGTCTGGCGAGAACTTCACTTGCACTGCAACTTCATAGGGAACGGGCGGCGTTGGTTCAGTCGCCAGACACAGTGCGCGTCCTCCAAACCCTCCCCCCATTCCATCGACGACAATCTGGCCCGCGCGCTGTCGCCAACGGCCTCCGGGTAGTACGGTCCATTCCGCAGGGTCCATTGCCCCAATGGTCAGCCAACGAGACATCGGAACCGGGTTCGGCTTTTCAAGCAGCGGTTTCAAAGCATTGACCGCAATAGCGAATCCGAGATTTTCGGACTTCAACGACTTCATCGTTAGAAGCCCATGCACATGCCCCTGAAGGTCGAGTAGAGGTCCCCCACTATTTCCCCGTTCAATCGGCAGAGCAATCTGCAGCATTGACCGACCATCAATCTCGCGGCGTCCGGAAAGGACTCCACTGACAACGCTCCGTTCCAGTCCCAGTGGATTACCGATGGCGACGACGGGTTGCCCTTCCTGCAATTCATCAGAATTGCCCAACGGGAGCGCCGGCAGGTCGGTAGCGTCAATCTTCAAGAGTGCCAAATCGTGGAACCGCTCGGTTGCATGAACGGCCGCAACATCGAACTTCCGACCGTCGAGCAACTCAACCCGGATTGGCCGTGCTTCCCCAATTACATGCAGATTCGTCGCGATCAGGCCATCTTCGGAGACAATGAAACCCGTTCCAAGTCCCTGCCTCTGTCCGTCACGGCCGGTAAATGTCACCACGACGACCGATTTCTTCACCGTCGCAGCCAACTCTTGAACCGATTTTTCCACCGGTGCTTTTGCGGGGACGTCGAGGTCGTTGGGGGCCGGAGTGACCAATGTCGCCGCATCGGAAGCCCAGAGGGACATGGGGGCGAGAACCAGACTGAACAGCACAAAATATCGAGCCATTTTCTGCATCGCCGTTCGAGTTCCAAAAATCATGCGAAGTCCCTCAGGTTAGAATCTCGAACCAGATCGCAGCGCGTACTCAATTTTACGTCTGTCGAACTTCGTTGTTCAACTGAAAGAATCAGACTGGTTAATCACCCAACAGCGAGATTCGCTGCTCGAAACTTCTTCCTTCGGCCGGACTGGGCCGCCCGTCGCCATTCTTCTGCTGATGTGCCGAGCTGAATTACGAGGCATCAGCGAACCGAGAAGGAGGTACTTTTGGAGCGTGGCCTATGACCGAACGTGAGGACGCAAGGGTGGCCGAAGTTTGAGACTTAAGTTCAAGGTCACTTCAGCGATTCTGGTTGGCTGACCGAATTCCATCGACAACTTTTTGCAGCGAGGGATCATTGCGTACCGCTTCAGCAAAATGATGTTGAGCTGATTCCTGATCGCCGCGGTAAACGGAAAGTTCTCCCAGCTTGATATGGGCAGCTCCACGATCCCGCGTGTTCCTTGCGCAAGCGAGGGCTGCTTCCAGGTACTGCGAGGCTTTGTCGACTTCGCCTCGATAGAGATGAATTCCCCCGAGTAGAAGATTGCATTCACTGTGACCGGGGTGGCGGGAGAGTATCTTTTCTAATCGAGCGAGGGCCTCGTCATTGCGGCCAAAGTTGGCGAGGAGGACGGCCGCCTTCAATTGGGATTTAATGTCATCCGGAATGATGTCCGCAATCGCCTGTGTCTGCTGGAAGTGAGAGGACAGCCAAATCCTCTCTTGTTCCCCTTTCGGTAGAACGGATTTCCCCATCAATGAGTGTCCGTAGACTCGTTCGAGGTCGTTCTTCTGCGCTGTTGTCAGCTCAGGGTCACTGATATCCGTTGCGAACACGATGACCAGGCCGATGATCACCGGACTCCATTTCAGCAGATGCCAGAAGCCGCTACTGGCGAGCGACCGCTGCGGTGCGGACGCCCCATTGCTGCTCAGTCCCAGGCCAGATCGATTTGTCGTATCTCGGACTTTCCAGATGAAACCGTCGTAGTAGTAGTGAAGGATCGTCGAGGTGAACAGCAACCCGTAAAAGACTCGACTCAGCGTACCGTCTAGAACCAGGCTCCCTGCAAACGCGATGGCGCCATAGGCTGTAATCAGGCTGAGATAAAGCAGCACCATGCCACGTCGAAAGAGAAACGTCATGAACCGTCCCAGGTTGACGTTTGAGCTCACTCGACGACAGTTAAACATCCAGACGATAGCAAGGTATTGTAAATCATGACAGATGTCGAAAAGGGCTGCCCCGATCAACATGTTCTCGACCGACAGCATGATAAAGCACCACAATCCGATCCCACTCGCCAACATCAGCGGCTTGACGAGACTGACCTGCTTCCCACGGACGATCTGAGCAATGTAGTTGGCCGAAAACCCGGTTAACGCGATTGCTGATACGAAGAGACTTGCCCAGCGGAGAGCCTGAAAGACGGGAAGAGAGAGCCAGGGTCCGCCCGCGGAATACCAATGACCGAGCGTCGTCCCGACGTGTTCGTCACGAAACAGTTGCGGAGTGATGAATCCGCACAGGCAGACGAGCCAGTCCCAATAGGCGGTCGCCGTTGAATTCGAGCCGACTTTGGCATCATAAATACGGACAAAGCCGTAAACCTGCATCAGCCCATGCCAGGTCGCCCAGACAAGAATGATCAGTCGGTAAAGATTGTAGTGATAGGTGTAGAGGGGAAAGTAGGCAAGAAAAACCAGCGGCGGCGCGATGAGAAAGCGCCAGCGGAATCGATGGAAGAGATCCCGGTCGCCGTAAGCGCGGATCAGACCTGGTAGATGGTGCCCAGTCGCAAAAAATGCGGTGACGATGAGCGACAGAGTTTCTGCCGACATCAGTTCCGACGAGGAGCTGAGTATCAGCACTGCCGGCCACGCCACCAGAGGAGTCAGCAGGATGAAGAGGGCATCGATCCACGGATTGAAAATCCATTGCCCGCCGGGCTTGGAATGATTGGATCCAACCCCCTCTCTCCGAAACCCTGGAGGAGCTTCTGCAGGTTGAACCGGTGCAACCGCCATGACGTCACTTTTTGAAATTGAACCGATCGAGTCACACAAACGGATGGAGCCCTTCCACCATATCCGAACGTGAGCGACTATTTCAATTTCAATTCGTACGTCAACTCCGTCTGTGGGTTGTCTTCTTCGACGATCAGTTTGAAGTCATTTTTCACCGGATTCTTGTACTTGCCGTTGAACAAATCGACCCCGGTGCCGTTCTTTTTCATTTTTGGTACATACTCGAACCCAAGTTTATATTCACCCGGCTTCAGTCCATCGCACGAGAGATACGACGTAAAACAGAACTGCCCCTCATCGTCAGTTCGGCAGTTTTTCAGGACGATTGTCGGCGTCTTATCGTAAAGATAGACATTTACACCTCCTTGGGGTTCGCCGTCGATGGTGACGATCCCGCTTGCTGGTACCACTTTCTCCAGAGATCCGCCGGCCATTTTCTCCAGACGCGACTCGGACATATCCGCTTTGCCATTCCCGCAGCCTGACATCAGGGAAGTCAAAGCACAAACCAGAAAGAGATTTCTAATTGCCGTCATTTCCCTGCCAGGTCCTTTTTCTCGAAGCAACTTATTCCGTCTGTGGTAAGATCCCTCCTGCTTCGTCAACGCAGAAGGGACACTGTGATTTACTCTGTCGATATCAACTGAGGAACAAGGGGCCAGTTTCCACCTTCGTTCGTTTTCCGTTACCCTGCAAGGACCCGAACCGAAAACTGAAATGACGAAGGCAGACTCTGCCCCCCTTCGGATGAATCATTCGTCGAGATGTGAAGTCTTTTTAGAATTCACCCACTGCGGCACCGTCAGCCATGATATAAACTCGATTCATGGTCAGCCGATCAACGTTTTGACTGATGAATCGGACGGCTCCATCGGCCATGACAAACTGTGCACCGCCCACGTGGAAGCTATAGAAGTTCCATTTGTTATTGCAGTTGATGGTGCAATCGCCGTCGGCCTTCGCACCACGGATACTTCCCGGAGCGATCGCACTCATGAAGTGACCCGATGAGTGCTGCCAGTCGTTCCAGGCATCACCCATTAACCCGACGTCCTCATCGGTGAGATTTCCAACAACTTTGCCCATGGCGTATTCTTTGGAATCCGGTCGGGAAGACTCACCGCAGATCAAAGTGTTGGAAGTTCCGTCCGTGATCTGAGAGATTCTCACCCCGCAGCTGTAAGGCCCACCGTCTCCAGTCTCACAATCGAGGATGGCCCCGGTATAGAAGTTACCTGCCGCACCAAGGTTTTGATTCATCGTCCAGGCAGGAGCCATACCGACATAGTCCAGGGCTCCTCCTGCATGGTACATCGGTGGACCGAACTCGTCCGTCAGCCAATCATCAAGATAAGCTGGCCGAAGATTTCCTGATCGCGGAGTCGAGGGACAAATGAAGGAGGGAATCACCGAACCGGCAATGGCAGCAAAATTCTGGGTACCGCTGTAAGTTCCCCCTTTGCCATAGTTGGGTGGAGCACCGCCCGTGGCTGAGCCGAATCCCATCGCCACATTAAAATTAATCGTGTTATAAAGATTTGTTTGATCAATGTAAGGCAGAATCAGTTCCGGCCAGGCGTGAACATTGAAGTCCGCTCTGCCGGCAGGCTGGTTGTCGACTCCCTGACCAATACTCGGACCACTCTGTTCGCTCACGACATACAGCGCACCGGGAAAGTTGCCAAAAGTCCCTTCATAGTTGTGGAAAGCTAATCCCAATTGCTTCAGATTGTTCCTGCATTGCGTCCTGCGAGCCGCCTCGCGCGCCTGCTGCACTGCGGGCAGCAGAAGAGCAATCAACACGGCAATGATCGCAATAACAACGAGCAATTCAATCAGTGTGAATCCTCGCTGCCGACTCGGCGTTCTTCCATTTGTCAAAGACATTCAACAATGCTCCTG
>NZ_DASWWZ010000502.1:0-7699 GCF_036405755.1 Schlesneria sp. | reverse complement strand
CAATGCGGGCATCGACGTTCTCGGCCGTATCGTGGAGGTTGTGTCCGGTGTCTCGTTTGAAACATTCCTCGAGAACCGTTTGTTTCAGCCGCTGGGGATGCGGGACACGACGTTCTATCCCAGTGACGAACAGCTTCAGCGACTGGCAGCTCTCTACGACATGAAGAACGGAGAACTGTCGCACGCCGGATATCAATTGGTCGGGCCGTCCAGGAATGCTCGCCACCCGATTCCTGCAGGGGGGCTGTTTTCGACAGCTCAAGATCTCGGAAAACTCTACCGCATGATGTTGACGCGTGGCGCGATTGGCGAGCTTCGACTGCTCTCGGAACAGAGCGTCGCAGCGATGACCAGCAATCAAGTCGGAGATTTGCCCGCCGGCTTCACGTCCGGAGTCGGGATGGGTTTCGGATGGCAGGTGACCCGTCGACCGGAAGGGGTGCACGAGATGATGTCTGCCGGAACCTACGGGCACGGAGGGGCCTTTGGAACACAAGCATGGATCGATCCGGTAAAGGATGTCTTTGTCATCCTGCTGATACAACGCTCGGGACTGCCAAACGCCGACGCGTCTGAAATGCGTGCAGAACTGCAGACGGTGGCAGTCGAAGCGTTGGCAAAGTGAAGCCAGTTCAGTCCTTGATCAGCAGCGCCTGATAAGCTCCGTCGCCAGGTTCGCCGGGAAGAAACTGCTGTTCTTCCGCGAGCCTGACGTTCGGAAAATACGTCAGGATCTTGCGCACGATTTCCTGATTCTCATTTGGCTCGATGCTGCACGTGGAGTAGACCAGCCGACCCTGCGGAGCGAGTCGCTCAAGCGATTTTCCCAGCAGATTTTCCTGAATTCCTTTCAGCGACTCGATCCCGTCAGGGGTAATTCGCCAACGGGCCTCCGGCCGTTTTCCGAGCACTCCCGTATTCGAACAGGGGACGTCAACCAGAATGGCGTGGAAGGGACCTTGAGGCAGACGGTACCCTTCTTCATCGACCAGTTGCGTCCGAATGATCTCGGCTCCCAGTCGCCGCGCGTTATCGTTGACGATTTCCAGCCGGTCCGAACGGATATCCGTCGCCAGAATCTCGCCCTGATTCTGCATGATGGCAGCGAGGTGGCAGGTTTTACCGCCAGGAGCCGCGCAGACATCCCACACACGCTGCCCCGGTTGTGGAGCGAGTCGCGCTGCGGCATGGCCGGCAGAAAAGTCTTGAACGAAGAATAGCCCCTCCGCATAGCCGGGAAGTTGATCGACGCGGGACACCCCTTCCACAACCATGGTATCTGAGTCACTTTGGGGTTCGATGGCGATTCCCGCCTCTCGGAAGATCCTCAGGACATCGGCGGGATTGGATCGCAGCGTATTCGTCCGAATCGTCAGCGGAGGAGACGTATTGAACCACTGACACAGGCGCAACAATTGTTCGGAGGTAAACCGTTTTACCCAACGCTCTGTAAGCCACAGAGGCATGCTGTAGGCGCTGGCCAGGTAGGCGGGAAAATCGGACTTCGGATCGAAGAAGACGGGCTTCGTCAGTTTGCGATGCCGGCCATCACTCAGTGGAACGGCCGCATCGGAGGGTTCTGTCGTATATTGAGTCGTCGTGAGACGCGTGGCCCCGCGTAGTACTCCGTTAACAAAGCCACTCCAGCGCATTCTCCCGGCACGCTTACAGAGTTCGACGGTCTCGTGAACGGCGGCATGAGGCGGAATGCCGTCGAGAAACAGAATCTGATAAACACCCAGCCGCAGAATGGTCCAAAGCGATATCTCGACCTGGTCAGCCGGTCGGGCGATCAGAGTCTTGAGAATCGCGTCCAGCGTCGCCTGTCGACGAACCACACCGCAGGCGAGTTCCGTCGCAAGTCCACGTTCTTTCGCGGGCAGTCCGGATTCCCGGAAGACACGGTCGAGCAGATCACTGACCCACATTCCGGTAGCGCGATGCTCTTCCAGAACCCTCAGTGCAGCTTCACGTGAAGAGCGAATCGAAAGAGACAAAGGTTCATCAGAGATCGGTTCGGTGGGCTTTGGCATTCTTCTTCCATTAGAGATACAGCGAATCACACATGGCTGTGGTTCGTTCGGGCCCGTAATTCGTGGCCCGCCACAGTTCGCTGCGACTTCCGCGAAGCATGACGACCTTTTCCGAAAAATAAAGCCTCGGGATCTTGAGGTCGCAAAATATGATAGACGCGACAGACACCCTGAGAACCATGAATTTTGCATGTTTCTCAGATGTTGACAGGGCGATGAGATGATCAGCGGGATGATTTATTGGCAGGAATCCCGCTGAATCACGGATACTGAATGCCAATTTGGCTGTTTCGATGGTATAATGAGTTTCACGACTGCGCTCGCAAGAGCCGCAACGGATTGGACCGAAAACGATTTGCGAAAGGAAACCTATGGCAAAGCAATGGTTAAAGCGATTGACCGTAGAGCAGGCGGAAGCGGACAATTCTGGCGAAGGCGGCGATAACGTCGTTCCATTTGGCGTGAAGAACTCGGAATGGGTCAGACTGGTCTCGAAGATTCGGGACGGCGATCAGCTTTACGCTTACAGAGAATCTCCTCCTCGACATAGTCGCGCCTTCAAGCATGCCATCCCTTCAGAGGGTGTTGCACTTGTTCGTGATGGTGATGTAGTAGCCCAGGTGGCAACTCGAGGACGATGAGAATCGGCTGGATATGTCCATCCTTCTGCTCCGTAACGGAAGAGTCTACGACCCGGCCAATGGCATCAATGGTGTCCAAAAGGACCTTTGGATTGTCGACGGACGTATCGCGTCGGCACCTGCCGATCCGGCGTTTCGAGCGGACCGTGTGATCGATGCCACCGGGCTTGTTGTCATGCCTGGTGGTGTTGACATGCACTGTCACATTGCGGGTCCCAAAGTCAACGCAGCACGGAAGATGCTGCCCGAAGACCGTCGCCAGGCGGATCACATGGTACGGTCGAACCTCACACGTTCGGGAACCATTGGAAGTGTCCCCAGTACGTTCGCGACCGGGTACCTTTACGCGGGACTGGGATACACGACAGCGTTCGACGCAGCAATCCCTCCGCTGACAGCACGTCACGCGCATGAAGAATTTGTCGACACTCCGATGATCGACAAAGGGTTTCTTGTTCTCGCAGGAAACAACCACTTTGTCATGCGACAACTCCAGCGTGCCGAACCTCAACTGGTTCAGGCGTATCTGGGCTGGTTGCTGCACGCGACCAAAGGTTACGGAATCAAGGTTGTGAACCCGGGCGGGGTCGAGAACTGGAAGAACCGGGCCAACGGAAACGTGAAGACACTCGACGATCCTGTCGAAGGTTTCGGGATCAGCCCGCGAGATATTTTACGCGGTGTCGCCTCGGCTGTTGACGGCCTCAGGCTGCCGCACTCGGTCCACATTCATGGGAACAATCTGGGACTTCCCGGGAACTGGACGACGACACTCGACACGATGAAGGCGTTGGAGGGTCATCGCGGTCACCTCACGCATATTCAATTTCATAGCTATGGTGGTGATCCGGACGACCAGTCGACGTTCCGGTCTGAAGTCCCGCAACTTGCTGAGTATGTCAACCAGCATCCGAATTTGACGATCGATGTCGGACAAGTCATGTTTGGCCATACCGTCTCGATGACGGGCGATGGTCCACTCGGCCACTACCTCCATCGCGTCATCGGTGGCAAATGGTTCAGCGGTGACATCGAGCAGGAAGCAGGCTGCGGCATCGTTCCGATCGTCTACAAAGAAAAAAGTTTCGTCCACGCCCTCCAATGGGCAGTCGGTCTTGAATGGTACCTTCTGGTGGAGGACCCCTGGCGGGTCGCCATGAGTACAGATCACCCGAATGGAGCATCATTCCTCGCCTATCCTCAAATTATCGCCTTGCTGATGGACCGGAACCGGCGCGAAGAGGCAATTTCTCGATTGCCTGCCCGGTTGCGAGAGAAAACGGTGCTTGCAGATCTTCACCGCGAGTACACACTCGAAGAGATTGCCATTATCACCCGTGCTGGCCCGGCGCGCATGCTCGGACTTACCCGGAAAGGGCATCTGGGTCCGGGAGCGGATGCGGACATCACGGTGTACACTCCCGATCCAGACATCGAACGGATGTTTGAACTGCCACGTTATGTGATCAAGTCCGGGAGAATGCTGATCGAGCAGGGGGAAATCCGAGAAACCCTCGAAGGGATCACACTCCAGACGGCACCCGACTACGACGCGGATGTCATTCCGTCAATTCGTGAGTGGTTCAACTCCAGTTACACGATGCAGTTCAATAACTACAGCATCGCCGAGCACGAATTCGCTCCTACGCAAGTTCAAGAAGGCAAGCCAGCTTAACTTCGCTGCTGGCCTGCCTCCTGAAGCTGACGGGAATTCCGACGAGAACCGCGTACCGTGGAACGATCGGTCGACCTGCCATGGCAATTAGAATTCGAGATGGTACTTTTCTGTCATCGCACGCCTGACAGCAACCAGTCCATCTTCAATCTGCTTCCACTCTGAGAACCGGACACTTTTTGCGGCCTGATTGGCTTCGGCATCGATCACTCCCGGGGACGTGGCGCCGCTGTAATACGAGTTCCAGCCCGAGTTGTATGGCCCGACATTTCCGTAATAGGCGCGCGAGGCGTAAGAAGAATATGTCTGTTCTTTACGGGTCCCCGCGTTGATCTTCTGCATCCGGTCTGACTGCCCCTGATAGCGGAGTGAACTGCTGACTCGCGCCCCGAAGTCGAGCAGCGCAGGATCGACGTTCAGTTTTGGCAGGTCGTCGATCTTGCGACCGTATCGTTCAAAGTACACCGCGTGGTTGTGTTTCTCTTTATTCAAAGTCGCTCGCAGGTCATCAAGGAGAACACGAATCGAGTTGCAGTATTTGAGAGACGATTTGGGTTGAAGACCTTCTGGCGTGGTGCTGGTCACCTGACTACTCGCGGAAATTGCATGAGTAATCGAAGGAGGTTCCAGCAACGAGATGACCTGTCGGGCACTCCCAGGAGAGAACGTGCCGGTCCCTTTTACCTGCTTACCCGCAACAGTCCACTTCCAGCCTTGAACGTCATCTGACGATGCTCCGACGCGACTCAAGATTTCGGCAATCAGGTCGTCCAGGAATGGCTTTAAAGGTGCGGCATCCCGGTCGAAATCGACAGTTGCGGTACCTGTTCGACCTGTGTCCACTGTGAGCCGGATTGTAATTCCCTTTGCCGACGCCAGCACCTGAGCCACATTCTTTGCCGCGGACTCGGAGCCGATCCAACTGTAAGACTTGAGGGTCTCAGCAACTTCCGATTCGGAAAAGTTTTCCTGGAGATCAATCGCCAGGACGAACTGAGATTCTCCTGACCCTTGCAACGCGGACGTCAGATAAGGGGACAGTTTCTGTTTGCCACTGGGTCCCTGCTTCAGCCAGCGGGTTATGAATTGGCGACTTGCACACGTCGTCGCCAGCCAGAGACCATCGCCGGTGTCGACAACGTAGCCATCGGCTCCAAATTGGGCCATCTTCTTTCCGGCGACATCTTCGATCTCACCCGGCAGCCACATCGACAACTTGTCGAGCGTCAGCGTCTCCTCGGGGACGATAATCGAATACTTCTTGATTGCGGTAAGAGTGTCAGACAGGTCCAGTTCCGAACCCACGATAATCTGCTTGGTACCCGGCGGAACCAGTGATTCCTGCTGGATAAACGATTCTGTCGCCTGTTTCAGCCAACCCTCTTTTTTGGCGAGCGACGATTTGTAGACGTCCCCCACGTTGATTTTCGCCACGGCATTCACGTCCGCCGGCAACCAGTCGAGGGGATCTGCAGCCGCCGAGAAGTTCGTAACTATTCCGACACAACCGAGCAACCCTACCCAGGTCTTGAACCACATGGAATGATCTTCTTAAAAGGCAAAATGTACACTTGGACAAGACTACACTGAGTGGGATTCTGTCATGTCGATTTCAGATTTTCAATCGGATTGCTCTACCACCAAAAACCTCGCAGAGGACCAATTCATTTCGACACACTGATGGAAGGGAATTGGAACAGGAGCGGGACTGGAACGCATACGGAATCGCGGGCGCGATGATCCCATTTTCACAGCGGTCTCGTTAAAAGAATGAGTGTTCACGGTCTCGCTGACAGGACGATTGCGACAGAGCATCACTACTCTGAGAGGATCCCAAATGCTCATGCTGTGCGCGCTGTTATTGGCCTCGTCCCCGATCGATGTGGCGGGAGCTAAGCAGTTATTTCTCGACAGACGTTTCATCGCCGAAAGTGAACGAGTCACACTCCAGACAAACCCGGCCCAGAAAGTGGGGATGATTCTGGATGGAGAGGGGAAACCGATTCAGGGGCATATCAGCCGCGTGATCGATGACCAGGGAACAGTGAAGCTGTACCTCGGGGCCGACAGCGTCGACATCTACGAAAGCGCGGATGGGCTTCACTTCAAAGCGGCGGGCAGTCGCCTGTCGGGAGGCCACTTCACTACGATTTTTCTGGATGAGCATACGCCGGATGCGACGCAGCGATACAAACTGTTTCACCTCGAGTTTTCGCCCCCCTTTGATCCGCAGAGACACGGGGTCTTCGCCAGCTACTCCGATGACGGAATTCACTTTACAAAAGCGGGGCGCGTGCTCCCCTTTTTCACAGACAACCCGACGATCGTGCAATGGGACCCGCAAATCGGCCGGTACGTAATCTACACGCGCGCGTTCGATTACAGTTCCGAAAATCAACGAAGAATCGGCCGAATCGAACTTGACGACCCATTGCAACCGTGGCCCTACAAGAAGTCGGCCAATGATCGAATGTTTCTGGGAATCGACAATGTCGACGTCGTACTGTCCGCTGATGAAGAAGACGATCCGCACTCTGACATCTACTACAATGCAGCGATGATCTACCCATGGGCGGCCGACACCCACTTGATGTTCACATCCCAGTTCCGTCACTTTTCGCCGCAGAGGAATCCGTTCATTCGTCCTCGAGTCCCCGGGCAGTGGGAAGATTTCGGCATGCTGGAAGTGCAACTGGCCGTGAGTCGCGATGGCCGGACATGGAGTCGCCCCACTCGCGATGCCTATTTTCCTACCGGACTTCCCGATGAATGGGATCGCTGGTACTCCGTTATGGCTCCAGGAATCATCCGAAGAGGAAACTATCTTTACCAGTACTACTACTCCAGCGGCCAGCTGCATGACTCTGTCGCGTTACGCCCTGAATATGAGGAGACAGCAAAGCAAAAGGGCGGAGTGGGAATCGTGCGTCAGAGACTGGATGGCTTCGTCTCTGCTGACTGCGATCACAAAGGGGGATCACTCCGCACTCCCGTGTTGGTCTTCCGCGGAAACACGCTACGTCTGAACATCGACACAGGGGCGATGGGTACGGCCTTCGTCGAACTTCAGGATGAGCAGGGAGTTCCCATCCCCGGGTTCACCCTGGCTGAATGCGAAGAAATCGGCGGCAACTTCATCGACCAACGCGTTTACTGGAGAGGTAGCCCAGACGTCTCATCCCTGGCAACGAAGCCCATCCGGATGAAAGTCGTGATGAAGCGGGCGAAGTTCTACTCCTTTCAGTTCACTGACGGCTGAGTCCGCTGGGCCTAAGGCCCACGTCTTCGACGCGGCGGTTCCCTCTGGAAGAGCGATCAGAGAATTGGAAGTGACGTTTTTTGCACGGTGC
>NZ_DASWWZ010000501.1:0-25929 GCF_036405755.1 Schlesneria sp. | reverse complement strand
CTTGACGATGGACATCTTCCCGACGGTGCTGGACGCGGCCGGGGTCGAAGCTGTTCCGGTCGCGGAGGGAATCAGTTTTCTGCCGACTCTGGTCGGTCACGTCCAGGAGGAGACCAGGCGTGACCTGTATTTTGTTCGTCGCGAAGGAGGTCTCGCGTACGGAGGCAAGACCATTGAAGCACTGATTCGAGGCGATTGGAAGCTGATACAGGACAGTCCGTTTAAGCCATTGGAACTCTACAATCTCAAATCCGATCCGGGTGAGACCACGAATCTGACCTCGCAGGAACCGCAAGTTTATCAAGAACTTTCGACGGCGCTGCGGCGGCAGATCCAGCAGGCAGGTAGAATCCCCTGGCAAGAGCCTTGAACAACCCGATGAAAGCCGCTTCCGCCGGGCGGAGGTCATTCTCGTGGTGAAAGTTCTTTCGCGATTCAGGAGATGGAAATGTATTACCTGTGGTTGGTCCGATGTCTACTCGCCCTGATATCGGTAGGGTTTTCGAGTCCGTCGATCGCTGCACCACCGGTCGTCGAGTTTGGGCCATTAACCGAACTTCGGACTGATGAAGGACGGATTTCCTTTGGGATGATTGTCAGTGCCGACGTCGTTTCCTGGTCGAGTCCCGATTCACGCGACTTACTGATTGGCCGTTTATGGGACGGCGTCTACCTGTATCCCTCTCAGGACCTGCAGTCGTTCGGTGAGCCAATCCGGTTGTGCGATCAACTGGGGCATGTAGTTCTGATGGTTGAGCCTTGGGGCCGCAACGCCGAAGGGTACGAATTGCTGATCGGTTGCGACCGGCTGGGAAATGTTTCACTGCTGCGCAAGGCGGGGCAGTACCCCGACATTCGGCTGGAGGTCGCTCAAAAGCCCTTAATGATGTCGGACGGGTCGCCCCTCAATATTCCTTTTGTCAATCCGAAGTACCGATTGTCGTCGAATCCTGAGCAACTCTGGCCACAGGACTTCAATTACACCTATCCGACAGTTTACCGGTCTCTCGATGGTGGTGAGGGTGTGATCTTTGGCGATTGGGGCGGCGAACTCTGGTTCATGCCCCATACGGGAAACGAGGGACATGAGCCAGCTTTTGCAGGTCGTCTCTACAACAAGCGAGACGGTCGTCCGTTTGCTCGTCCCAGACATCTGCTGAAAGATGAACAGGGCGAGACGCTGCTGATGGGAACAGCGGCAGAGAATGGTATCCGTTATCCCGGTGGTGCCGCTCGTCCTGTGATGTACCGCAATGAGGTCACCGGATCGCATGGGTTGCTCGTCGTGGGGGGGATGGAGCGGAATCAGATCCACTTCCTGCAGCAGGTCAAAACCGGTGCCGAGAATGAGCCGATCTTTCAGGATCATGGCGAGGTGACGATTGAAGGGCTGCCCGACGAAGGCTATGACCCCTACAACTACCACGCGGTGCTGACGCTGGTCGAGACAGCCGGAGGGCCCGATTTACTGTTGTCTCGCGGTTGTGACATTGCGTACTACAAGCATCTGAGCAGCGAAGGCGTTAAACCCCGATTCCGGTTTGACTACTGGCTGAGTGGGAAGAACGTACCGACGCGGGGCTATAACTTCACGGAAATCCTGACCGACCATCGAGGGCGTCGGTTTCTGCTGGAAAACGACACCTTCTGGACGTTCCGTCAGATCACCACCGTACAGGGTGAGCCGAAGCTCTCATCGACTTCGTTTCCGCTTCTCGATCAGAACGGGATCTTCCTGGTCGAAGGCGAAACCGACATGCAGCACTTGGAAAAGTGGGGCTTTCATCGGGCTGCGTTGTGGAATTATGACGGCAGCGGCCAACAACATCTGATTGTGGGGACAGATAAAGGTTTGCTCTACCTGCTGCGGCTGGAAAAGGACCTGGGGGTGGACAACCGGTTTGAGTTTCGTTCGTTCGGTCCCTTGAAGGACTCCCATGGAGAAGTCATTCGCCTGCATCACCGTGTTGTCGCGGCACCCGTCGATCTGAACGGGGACGGACGGCTTGATCTGGTACTGGCCGGGGCCACCTACGGTTCCGGCGACCCACGTCCCGGCAGTGGAATCTATTGCGTCTTGAACGAGGGGGAACTCGAAGACCAATCACCTGTTCTCTCGCCCGCCCAGGTCATCGAGACGGTCGGCCATGTTCATCCCGATTTCAAGATGCACCACGGGCAGGTTCAGTCGCTGGACTTGTTTGGCACGGGCGAAAAGCTGGTGGTCGTCAGCACCCAGATTGGAGACGACTTTCGCGGATATGTCTATCGTCCCTCGAAGGATCGGATTGCTCTGGAGCACACTGGCGTCATCCTGCCTCCGATTTCGATTGAGGAGCGCCTGCTGGACTTGAAAGGGGATGGAAAGTGGCAGTACGTTCGAAGTGGTGGTGAATCACTGATTGCGAAGTATAGCACCGTCAGAATCCGAGCAAGCACGGACTGAGACCGGCACGGAGACGAGCTTAGCGGGACATCAGGATTTCTTCGGTGGCTCGTGCATCTTCGGCGTATTGCTGGTCGAGTTCGACAAAGTCGACCCCCGTCAGTTCATCCAGACTGCTGGCTCGTGTTCTCGTCCGTTCGTCACTGCTGTAAAGCTGTGACAGATGTTTGACGATGGCTTCGCGGTATCGACCGTTGTCATAGTGCATGAAGAAGCGAGCCAGTCCTGCGGCCTGCGTGTAGTTTTTGGCCAGGTCGACGGAGCTCTGGAAGTCCTGCATTCCGTAGCTGGAGAATTCTCGTAACGGAACGTAATAGCCTTTTTCCAGCAGGTTATGGCGTGCGCCGACGAAGCGGATGTATTTCGGGTCACCGAGCGAGAACGAGCCATTGCGGCTGCGGAACGACTCCATGTAGCAGGCGATGCCTTCGATGATCCAGAAGTGACTTCGCTCACTGATTGTGCGGTTGACGTTGTTGCTTTCGAAGAAAAGCTGATGGGTCGCCTCGTGGAACAGAGTTCCTTCGTTGTCATTCATCGGGTCATGATAGAAGTGGGCGACCTTGTCGCTGGTCATGTAGACCCCGTTGGTCTGGTCGATGGAAGGGAAGAACTTCCTCAGCCGATTGAGATACTCTTCGCGCGTTCGATAGAAATGGACGGTGTAGGGTTTGTCGACCCGGACAGACTTGGCCGTGCCGTCGAAGACTTTTTGAAGTTGTTCAGGCGTGTGGAAGAATCCCGCAAAGGTTTCATGGAAGACACCGTAGAAATCTTCCAGCGCCTTTCCCATTGCGACACCCTGTTCCAGGCTGACGTTGGTCTTGATCTGGTAGTGGTCCGTGCGAATTTCCCAGGCGGATGAGAAGTCACGGCGGAGTTCTTTTTCTTTTTCGGCCGAGATCCAGCGGTCTTTGAACTTGCGCTCGCCGGCGATGTATCGCTCGACGTGAGCACGGGGAAGCCAGCCGAATTCTTCATTCCAGACGTTGCCTTTAGTGACGATCTGACTGAAGGCGAAGGGAGTGACCCATTCTTTGCCGAGGCGGACAAACCCGAGGATCTTACGAACCTGGGCGTGGTCGGGATCGTGGATAGCGGCTTCGCGAACCAGGTTATAGGCATACCCGGGAAAGCCCTGATGAAGTGCGCCGCGAGACTGCTTGTAGAGGTCTTTGGCGTATTCGCTCTCCAGATTACGGAGCTGCGTCTGCCAGTACCGTTCGTCCCCGACCACTCCCGCTGGAATCTCGGGTCGGACTTCGGTGGGAAGTTTATCGACGCGCAAAGACTGCGAATCGGGAACGATGATGCGCGACCTGATCAGGTCAGCAGCTTCGGTGAGGGACTTACCGTCACAGAAGACGGCCAGCTTTTCGAGCTGCTGTGAGAATTCGCGGAATCGTTCCTGATGTCGATCCTGGATGACCTGCAACGTGGTGCGCGTTCGGGGTGATTCCGCGATGCTTTTCACCGGCGAGCTGGCGAAAAGAAAGGTGCAGAAACCGACGAGACTTACCATCCGTCCGATGTGCAGCAACAAGTTCATCTCGATTCTCAAATTCCATCAGCCGTACGACAGTCGCGCAATCATGTCCCAGCAAGCTGGTTCATTCTAGAGAACGTGGCCGAGTCCTGATAGACGAGTTGTCTGGTGCAACAGTGTGCAATCGGACAGCTTGCGCGCTGGACGAATTGGCATCGTCGATGTGATCGAAACCGGCGAGTTCAAGATCCATCCGCGAGAGATCACCGCCGCCACTCGCGGGACGGTCCGCTGGCCATGATCGCGGGCCGGAGGACATCCGGAGTGGACACCCCTGTTGTCGGAAATGGCAACTTCGATTAAAAGCCATCTATTCGAGATCTTTCTCGATGGCACATTAACGATCACGCAGACGGCGAAAGGACGCGCCGATGAAGACATTGTGGCAATGGTTTGCCGGAGAGCAGCCCGCCCAGACCGATCACCAGACCTCTCCGCTCGGTTTTGCGGGGGACGTGGGTGAAACGGCGTCGGTCACCATTCCTAATCGACTTTCGCTCAGTCGCCTGCTCGGTCTGTTTCTCTTGATCGGATTTCTTGCGCGGGCGATCCGGTACTACCTGTGCTTTCCTTTGTGGGATGATGAGAGCTTTCTCTGCGTCAATTTCATCAACCGCAGCTACGCCGAACTTTTGAATCCCCTGGACTATCATCAGGTTGCGCCAGTGCTGTTTCTGTGGGCCGAACGGGCCTGCGTGCAAATGTTTGGCTTCTCGGAATATGCACTCCGGCTGGTCCCTTTCGTCTGTTCGCTGCTCAGTCTGGTCCTGTTTCATCGGGTGGCTCAGCGGCTACTTTCAGGACCCGGTCTGTTATTCGCCGTGGCGATCTTTGCAGTGTCCTATCCCGGTATCCGTTACGGAGCCGAGGCCAAACCGTACGGCACAGACCTGTTTCTGTCGCTTGGTATCCTGGCGCTGGTCGTCGAATGGATTGAACGACGCGACCAGCGAATTCTGTGGGGTTTAGCGGCACTGATGCCACTGGCACTGGGGGCCTCGTACCCTGCGGTCTTCACCGGAGGTGGCTTGAGTCTGGTTGTGGGCAGTCTGCTGCTGGCTCAACGGGGAAGCCGGGCTGAGTGGTTGAGCTGGATGGGCTGGAATGTCTCTCTTGTATTAAGCTTTGGTGTCTGGTTCACGCTTGTGGGGAAAGTCCAAAGCGGGGCAGAAGGGGAGTTTATGGGCGAGTACTGGAAGCAGAATTTTCCCCCTGTCCGCCAGCCTCTGGAACTGCCTTACTGGATGCTGAAGACTCACGCGAGTGACTTTCTGGCCTATCCGTTAGGCGGACCGAAATGGGCCAGCTCGCTGACGTTGTGCTTGTGCCTGGCAGGGTTGTGGCGACTGGTGTCGCAGTGCCGGTCTGTCTGGCTGGGACTGCTGCTGGGGCCAGCGGGTCTTCACTTTCTCGCGGCGGCACTGCAAAAGTATCCGTACGGCGGTCATGTCAAATTTTCGCAGTACCTGGCACCCATGATCTGCTGTCTGGCAGCGGTGGGGATTGTTCAACTGCTCGACTTACGGACGCGGTGGGGTTACTCGGCAAAAACCCGGTTCGCCTGGGGGGCTGTGATTCTGGCTGTAATTGGTTTTGGCGACATCGCCCGAGACCTGGTCAGCCCGTACAAAACGCGCTCCGATGAACGGGCTCGCGCGTTCGCACAGGCCTTCTGGCCGGGGACTCACTTTGCCGAGGAAGTCGTTTGCCTGAAAAGCGACTGGGGATTGGACTTTGTCCCGGAGCAGCACCAGGAACTGAGCTGGTCGGCCCACTATTACTGCAACCGGGCCATCGAAGTCAGTCGTGGCCGCTTGCGCTCAGGCGACGAGAGCCGAGTGACGGTCGATCGACCGCTTCGCTGCGTTCTCTACCGGGAAGACCGATATGCGCTTGATCGTTCCGGACTGGAAAACTGGCTCCAGGGAATGCAGGAGCGATATGAGCTGGTCGGACGTGAAAGTGTTCCGCTTCCTCGTCGCGCCAAAGATGATCGCCGGCTGGTGACCATGGAGTACGTCGATTCCTACCGGTTTGTTCCTCGAGCCGATTCGCGTCTGTCGACGCCGCTTCCGACGGCGGACGGGCGATTGAATCCCGCGAGGTAGCCGCGTGAGATGCGTTTGTTCAACTCAATTCCTCTGGCCCGACTCAAAGATTGAGTTTCTATGTGTGGCATCGCCGGTCTCATCAGTTTGAACGACATGCCGGTGGAATCGGATTCGATTCGGCAGATGGTCGTCGCTCTCAAGCACCGTGGCCCCGACGCGCAGACGATTCATGTCGACGGGCCGGTCGCTCTGGGGCATGCCCGTCTCTCGATTATCGATCTGGCTGCAGGACATCAGCCTCTCTTTAACGAAGATCGGTCGATCGCGGTTGTCTGCAATGGCGAGATTTATAATTATCGTGAATTGCGGAGCCAGCTTGTTCAGCGGGGCCACCAGTTTCGGACGGGAAGTGACTGCGAGGTTCTGACGCATTTGTGGGAAGAACGTGGTGCCCGGATGGTCGATGAGTTGCGCGGGATGTTCGCGTTCATCCTGTTCGACCGCCGCCGGGGAATTGTATTTGGGGCTCGTGATCGGTTTGGTCAAAAGCCGCTGTTCTATGCCCGGTCTGAAAACCGAATTGCGTTTGCCTCGGAAATCAAGGGGCTGCTCGTCCTGCCCGACGTTTCTCGAGACTTGGATCAACAGGGACTCGACCAGTTTCTGTTTCACCAGTACGTTCCTCAGCCTCGCACACTGTTCGCGGGGATCAAGAAACTCGCCGCAGGAAGCTGTTTTGAAATTCAGGTCGCTCCCGACTCGCTCGAAGAGACTCCTCTGACGGCTCGCTCGCCCGGTTGGGCGGCCGGGGACCGATTCCGCGTGAGCTCTGGGCGAGACCGATTTGCCGTTCGCAGCTTCTGGCGTCCCGAGATCCAGCCGGATCGAGCAGTGTCGGATGCTGAGCACCTGGACCGAGTGGATCGGGCCGTGGCGGATGCGGTCCAGAGCCATCTTGTGGCGGACGTCCCCGTGGGCATCTTCCTGAGTGGCGGGATCGACTCAAGCCTGATCACAGCCCTGGCGGCTCGAGCCACGGGCGAACCGCTGCAGACATTCTCCGTCTCGTTCCCAGGGAGTGAACATGACGAGGCCCCTTACGCTACGGCGGTCGCGGAGCGCTTTCAGACCCGACATCACGAGATTCCCTTCCAGCCCGCTGACATGAAAGCGGTGCTGGTGTCCGCGGCGACACTCTTCGATCAACCGCTGGCGGATATGGCGGTTCTTCCCCTGATGGCGTTGAGCGAGGCGGCGTCTGAGCACGTGAAGGTGGTTTTGACGGGGGACGGTGGAGACGAACTCTTTGCCGGTTATCGCAAGTACAAGCGGATGGCGAGAATTCCCGGCCGGTACCGCTGGGTCCAGCGAGCCAGTTCGGAGCTGTTTCCCATTCCTCATCTGGCGGCTTGTCGTCCTGACCGGCTCGGTTTGCGAAAACTTCAAGCGCGGCTGGCGATGGCAGTCGCACCTGCTTGTCGCAGTCAGTACCAGCGGCAAAGCTGGGAAGGATGGGAGCGGCATTCGTTGTATCAGCCGGAACTGACAGAGAAACTGGCCGGCCGGTTTGAAGCGCTGGATGAGGTGGATCAGGCAGAAACTTCGATGCTCGACCCGCTGAATCTGGCATTGCGCCAGGATCAGGGGACTTGCCTGGCTGACCGGTTGCTGCTGAAGGGGGACTACGCGACGATGGCATCGGGACTTGAAGCACGGGCTCCGTTGCTCGATCATCTCCTTGCGGACGTAGCGGGGCGACTCCCCTTGCATTTGAAGGCGACGTCCCAGACGACGAAGGTGGCACTACGGGAGATTTCGGGGCGTTATCTTCCTGCCGATATTATCTCGCGTCGGAAGAAGGGATTCTCGATGCCACTGGACCGGTGGTTCCGCGGAGAACTGGCTCAATGGACGCGGCAATGCCTGATTGATGACTCTGTCACGCTTTCTCGCTATTTTCAGCGTCAGGCGGTGGAACGTCTGCTGGCGGAACATGCCGCGGGGAAAAACCATGCGGCCCGAATTCATACGTTGCTGACATTTGAACTTTGGTCGCGGGCCTACGCCGCATAAGATAATTCCGAACCTGTTCGCCTATTTCCGGATTCTGTGGTGTCCACTTTGGTTAACTCTGACTGGCGGCCAATTTCATTGCCCCTGGAGTTGTCAGCGGACGTGGTGCATGTCGTCCGTCTGAAACTCGATTTGCCTCCTGAGCATTGGCTTCCGTTCAGTGATGTCCTGTCCGAAGAGGAACGTCAGCGGGCAGCCCGTTTTCGCTTCGACGAGCCACGGCGGCAATTTGTGACCTGCCGGGGAACCTTGCGGAAGCTGTTGGGAAGCCTCTGCCGGATTTCACCGAACGCCATTGAATTCCAGTATGGCCCGCATGGTAAACCCGGGTTGATGGTTCGCCAGGCGGACTCGCGGATTTCCGAACTCCAGTTCAGCGTGTCGCACTCGGGGTCGTTGGGCCTGATCGCCCTTTCCGTTGGCAAGGCGGTGGGCGTCGACGTCGAAGAATTCAGTCCTGCGGTGAAGCACCATCAACTGGCCGAACGGTACTTTGCACCGCCCGAGGCGCAGGAGCTGAAGCGTCTTCCGGCGGAGCTTCAGTTATCGGGGTTCTACCGCGGATGGACGTGCAAGGAAGCTTATATCAAAGCGCTGGGGACAGGGTTGTCTCATTCGCTGAGCAGCTTTCAGGTGACGATTGATCCCGCTCGTCCCGCGTCGTTGTGCCACATCGACGGAAAGCCGCGTGAGCCCGACCGCTGGACGGCGATGGCACTGGATGTCGGCGCGCGTTACGCCGCCGCAGTGATGATCGCCGAACCAAACTGCCGCGTGCAGTGCTGGGACTGGTCTGCCACCTGACCAGCCCATTCAGTTCTTCTGTTTGACGTGTGAGTTGTAAATTAGGAATGCCAATGGCAGACCGATGATCACAGTCGAAACGTATGGGAAGTACTCCAGGAAGCGGGGGAGGAAGTGCTTGTAGACACGGTCCCACAGGACGAACGTGTCGAGCAATGCCGGTCCAGCGATTGCCCAGCACATGAAGATCATCCCCAGTTGCCTGCGCTGAGCCTTCTCTTCTTCTGAGTACTGGACGGCCTCTGGCTTACTTTTTGTTTTGACGGCTTTCTGGTCGGGGGAGGACTTTTTGCTCCCTTTGGAACCCTTGGCGGGTTCGGCGACCTCTTTGCGCATCCCCGGGGCGTAGTTGGCCGCAATCGCCTGATTGATGGACTTGCCCGAAGCGATGACCGGACGGATCGGCTTGCCGAACCGCAATCGGACTTCGTCTTCGAGTTCCGAGTCGGGTTCATCTGCACAAGCAACGACCACTGCAGTTTCGTCAATGAACAGTGGCAGACAGTTATGCCGACGAACAACGTTCTTCGGAACGGCGTCCATCGCATCATTATCCGGGACGAGGTCCGCCAGATCGACGTACGATCGACCGAGCTCGTTGGCGTAAGCTCGCGCGGCGGTCTCATGATCGACCATTTTCAACTGCACGACGGCATCGCGCAGTGAGAGTCCTGTTCGGTCAGCGTGTGCTTTTGCTTCGCGTGCCTGGTCAGAGGTGATGACCTTTTCATCCTGCAGATAGGATGTCATGGGACGACGGCCGGTTTCGTCTCGATCATCGATGACGCGTCCCAGACTGCGATCGTATTCCTGCTTCAGTTCCTCATCGGTGAGGCAGAGCATCGCCTTCGCCAGCTCATTCAGGAGCGACTGCGATTCAATGGAGTACTGTCCGGAGGCGTATTTCCGGACGTGCAGATTCAGCTTCTTGTAATTCTTCCGGATCTTGTCAGAGTCATCTTCGAACTGGACAAGTCGGAGCAGCTGGTAATTGTTTGGCGGTCGCTGGTCCTCGGGGATCCCTAACCATTCTTTGTATACGTCGATCGCCACCGGCGAACCTCCTGTAATGGTCAGCGTTCACAGGGGGGAGGGCAACACATTCTCACTGCGACAACGACACTCTGCTGACGGCATTTCAATGATCCGTCCTGTCGCTCATCCGTGAAAACGGGTCTGCCCGCCGCGTTCTCCGTGCACGATGACCCTGTGTGATGTGCTATTCGACCTGGTAGTCTCTCGCCAATTGTTCGAAGTTGTTGATCCCCTGATCGGAGAGTCCCGAACTGCGGACGATTTCGGTCTTCGCAACGCGATTCCCGGTCAGTTCCTTGGCCGAGGCATGGATTCGACCGTTGGCATCGTAACTGTAGGTGATTTCCACGGGGGAATTGGCGGGCAGATTGGGTGGCAGACCCACAATCTGGAAGTCGCCAATTTGTGTACAGGCTTCAGGATCAGTCGCATCCCCTTCCAGAATGTAGACGTGGATCGTCTTCTGGTTGGCCGAGTTGGTGACGAATCGCTGGCTGACGCTGAAGGGGATCGCCGAGTTTCTCGGGATCATGATGTGGTTGATCTTCCGAGTGCGGTCCTCTGGGCTGGAAACCTTGACTCCCAGTGAGTGCGAGTTGACGTCGGTCGTCTGGACCGATTTCAATCGCGCCGTTACGAGTTCGCTCAGACCTTCGATCCCACGATTTTCACGTGCTTCCAGAATTGCGGCATGGATGGCTGCCCCCTGGGCGACGGCTTCTTCGGGGCGAAGTTCACGCGAAGGTGTCCGTCCGCAGATCTCTGTCAGCATCGATTCGACCGACGGCATGTAGGTCGAACCACCGACGAGCACGACTTCATCGAGGATCGATGGGTCGACGCCAGCCTGCTGGAGAACGAGCTCTGTCGTATCGCGTGTACGCTGCAGCAGGTCAGACGTCATTCGCTCGAAATCTTTGCGAGTGAACTGCAGTGTCAGCGTCTTGCCGTGGAAGTAGACCGACAGCGGGACCTGATTCTTGGTACTGAGAGCCCGCTTGGCGTCTTCGCACTCAACCGTGAAGTTACGAATGGCTTCGGGGTCGGTTCGTGGGTCATCGTTAAACTTGCGGTAGAACTGTTCTGCGACGTGGTCGGTGATTCGCTTGGTCCAGTCGATCCCCCCCAGCATCACGTCGCCGTCGGTTGCCAGTACGCGGAACTGTGTCGGCGTGTAGCGAACCACCGTGACGTCGAAAGTTCCCCCCCCGAGGTCGTAAACGAGAATCGTCTTGGAATCTTGCTTGAGGTCAGCGCGACCGAGTTCACCCTTCATCCAAGCGTAAGCGAGCGTCGCGGCAGTCGGTTCGTTAATGATGTCGACGACATTCAGGCCAGCAATGCGACCCGCGTCCTGGGTGGCCTTGCGACGAACGTCGTTAAAGTAGTACGGGACGGTGATCACGGCGTTGGCGATGGGGCCGATGGACTTTTCTGCGTCCTGCTTCAGCTTCTTGAGCACCAGAGCGGAGATGAATTCGGCGGTCAGCTTCTTGTTCTGGTAAACGACAAAGTAGTCTTTATTACCCAGTTGTCGCTTGATCGCCTCGACGATGTGGTCAGGTGCTTCCTGCGAGATGCGCTCGAACGTGGGACCCACGACGACACCGTCTTCCCCCAGTAACACGACCGAAGGAGTAATGTTGCGTCCATCTGCGTTCAGCAGTGAGACCGGCTGACCATCTCTGGTGAGCTGCGCAATCGCCGAGTATGTCGTTCCCAAATCGATGCCGACTGTCTGTCCTGCAAGAAATTTCATGACTCGTCGATTCCTGAATTGAACTGGCGAAAGTGATGTGAGCGCGGACTGCGAAAACGCTAAGTGTCTCGTAGCCCTCGAAAGGGGGCGTTCTCAAGATTTTGTCTGGAGCGGTATTCTTGCCGTGCTGCCGGACTTAAATCAAGCGCCCATCCCCCTTCGAGTCTCAACGAACTGAAACCAATCGGGAGAGTGTTCGATTTTGCGTCCGTATAATCTCTGCGATCCGAAAGTTTTCGTGTTTTGCGTGCGCTCGGGGCCGCTCTGCTTCGCCTCAGCCGCTTCCTGAATCGTGACTTCCAAATGGTGCAGGGGGGGAAATGCGGCGGCGGGAGATCTTCTCTGTGAGATCTTCGCCGGCCCGTCAGTCTGCTGCACGAATTGTCACATACCTCACTCTGACAATTTTGAGATCATGTGATGATGACATCTGCGCACACGGCAGGCGGGGCGACAATGTCGTTCGAGATGACATTGCTCAATTAGTAATACGGTACCGGAATTGCTGCTTGAAATCAGATTATCTCCTGCCAGCACGTTCCCTATGAGTTAACGATTGCACCGACTGTCGGAAACGATCGGCACGCGTGACAGGTGCGCATCGGCTCTGCCAGTCGGTCGGTCAAACCATCACAGAGGTTCAGATGACGGAGAACATTCGATAACGAGAAGTCCTGAAAGGGAAGTCGGGGAATCCAATCCAAGAGGGAATCCTTTAATGACAGACTGGAACGACAGAGAGCAGATTGAGGGCAAAAATCTGACCACGGTGCTTCCAGTAGTCGCATCACCCTTCGACCTGAGGAACATCGTTGTGAGTATTGATCAGCAGAAAGCTTCAGGGCTTCAGGACTTTCGAACTCGCGTGCATACGCTGAGGCGTGAATTGTACATCGATGATTCGATCAGCGAATCTCCTGACGAAGGGTTCTATGCCCGTTACTACATCACCACGGGACTGGTTCTGGGACTCTTTGGCGCGACGATCAGCCTCTTGATTAACGTGATGGGCGCTCCGCTGGCGGGAAAGAACCCTCTTGAACTGATTCGCGTTTATCTCACATTTCCGCTCGGAGAGAAGGCGCTGCAACTGGCTGAAGGAAGTCAGAGCCTCTATGCCATCGGAGATGGCGTGATCCTGGCGATCGGGTGCCTGCTTTATCTTGTGACCGGCATGCTCTTGGGGGTGCCCTTCTTCATCGCGCTGGTGGGACTGACCGAAGGGCGATCGACCCTCTACCGGATGGTGATTGCCACAGTCCTTTCGACGCTCATTTGGGCGATCAACTTCTGGGGGATTCTGTCGTGGCTCCAACCGTTGCTGTTCGGGGGAAACTGGATCACCAATCCCCAGCTTCTGCCCACATCGGTCGCGCTGGCAACGCATCTCATCTTCGGCTGGACGATGGCCTTGCTCTATCCCTGGTCCGAATTCCAGGCATACGAGCAGGACGAGCTTCAAGTCTAACTGCGATGACTGAGGATTTGGTCTGTGGATTTACTCGCAGCGTCTTCCTTAAAGGCGGATCTACGTGCGGGAGGGTGAGCCCGGTATGCGGGATTTCACGTGCACTTGATATATCATCGAACGCGAATACGTTTGCCCTCGATCGCTGACACGGTATGCTGCTGATTGCGCCGTACAAGTACTCGCAACAGCCGGCCGACTGTTTCAACGGGAAGGGTGAAGAGTGATTGGTGTTTTGCTGAGCTTGCTGCTGGCTGCGGAAGAACCCGCGGCACTTCAGAGTCCGACTACCGAGCAGCTTCAATTCTTTGAATCGGATGTTCGGCCCGTACTGGTCGAACATTGTCAGAAATGTCACGGTCCTCAGAAGGAATGGGCCGGATTGCGCGTGGATTCACGCGAATCGCTGCTGCGAGGTGGTGACTCGGGGGCTGCGATTGTTCCCGGCGAACCCGAAAAAAGCCTGCTGATTCGGGCAATTCGCCACGACGATCCCGATCTCAAGATGCCAGAAGATGGAAAGCTGACCGACCGCCAGATTGCAAACCTGGTGCGGTGGGTCGAAATGGGGGCTCCGTTCCCGACATCGCAGCCGGCCAATGTAAGAACTCGCAACAAGGATCACTGGGCCTTTCAACCACTTGTCCCGGCTATTGTTACTGAAATTCAGAACAAAGATGCTGCCGAGGCCCCCGTCGATCCGTTTATTCTCGCGCGCCTGGAAGCTCTCTCATTGCCGCCAGCGGCGCTCGCGGACAGGAACACGTTGATTCGACGAGTCACCTATGACCTGATCGGACTTCCTCCGACGCCCGAAGAGATTGCATCCTACGTGTCGGATGACCGACCCGATGCGCTGGAACGGGTCGTCGATCGACTGCTTGCGTCACCAGCGTACGGAGAACGTTGGGGACGGCACTGGCTCGACGTGGCGCGCTACGCGGATTCCAACGGACTGGATGAAAACATTGCGCATGGCAATGCGTGGAAGTACCGCGACTATGTCATCGATTCCTTCAATCGTGACAAACCACTCGATCGCTTCATCGTCGAGCAGCTTGCCGGTGATCTGCTTTCCGCGGGGGACGAAACCCAACGGCATGAGCAGCTGATTGCCACGGGTTTGATTTCGATCGGACCGAAGGTTCTGGCGGAAGTGAATGAAGCGAAGATGCGGATGGATATCATCGATGAGCAGATCGATACTGTCGGTCGTGTTTTTCTGGGACTGACACTCGGCTGCGCACGCTGCCACGACCATAAGTTTGATCCCATCGACACGGCGGACTACTACGGTCTGGCGGGGATTTTCAAAAGCACGCGGACGATGGAGACCTATACCAAGGTTGCCAAGTGGCACGAGCACCTGCTTCCTTCGGCGGCGGCAACGCAGATGCAGGCGACGTACGATGCCGATCTGGCACTGCGGAAAAAAGCGGTCGAAGAGTTCGTCGCAAAAACCAATCTGCAGGTCCGCGAGACGCTCGACCCTCAGGCGACACCTCCGGAAAGTCTGGAGTCACTCTATCCCGAAGCGGCTGCAGCCGAGCTGAAGAAACTGCGGGAAGAGCTCGCCGCCCTGGAAAAATCCCCTCCCGAATTGCCGTCAGCCATGGGAGTGACTGAGGATCAAGTCACTGACGTGGCGATCCAGATTCGAGGTAATCCATTGAAGTTGGGAGAGGTCGTTCCTCGAAGGACGCCTCCCGTGATCCGCAGTTCACGCTCCCCCGAATTCGCGGCGACCGAAAGTGGTCGGCGACAACTGGCAGACTGGCTCATCGAACCTTCGCACCCACTGACTTCGCGAGTCATTGTCAATCGGATTTGGCGATGGCACTTCGGTCAGGGGCTCGTTCGGACCACCGACAACTTTGGGTTGCTGGGTGAGGTCCCCTCGCATCCCGAGTTGCTCGACTGGGTGGCTCAGCGGTTCGTTGCGGATGGGTGGTCACAAAAGAAGCTGCATCGACTGTTGCTCAGTTCCAGCACCTACCGGCGCAGCAGCCTTCCCTCGGAGCAACTCGTCGCACACGATCCCGAGAATCGACTCCTGGGTCGAGCTTCCCTTCGGCGACTGGATGCAGAGGAAATCCGTGATTCGTTACTCAGTGTCAGCGGACAACTCGACACGATGATGGGAGGGTCCCTGCTGAAAGTGAAGAATCGGGGATATCTCTTCGACCACACCTCGATCGACCTGTCCGACTATTCCAGTCGCCGTCGATCTCTTTATCTGCCGGTGATCCGAAACAATGTGTATGACGTGTTTCAATTACTGAATTTCCCGGACCCTGCGGTTCCCACGGGGGATCGAACAACAACCACCGTTGCTCCACAGGCACTGCTGATGATGAACAGTGATCTGGTGATGCAGTCCGCGGAACAGTTCGCAGCACAGGTCCTCGCGATGGCAGACGACAACAACAGTCGAATCGACCGCTTGTATGCAGCGGCTTACGCCCGCAGTCCAGCGGCGGAAGAACGCCGGGACAGTCTGGATTTTCTGAGCAGGGTCAAGGCAAGCCTGGAGCAACCCGATTCGGCAGAGGCCGAGCGAGACCTGAAGGCTTGGGGAATCTTGTGTCACACGATGCTGGCCTCAAATGAATTTATTTATCTGAAGTAGGTGACTCGGTCGGGGTGGACCCTGATCGAACCCGCCCGTAGTAAGTCGGACGAGTGCCGCCGCTGTCTCCGGCACTGCGAGAAAAGATGCTGGGATCGGTTTTACGGAATTCGCAGTAAGGATTTTCGATGTTTCCTCTGGCGATGACTCGACGACAGGTACTCAAAAACTCTGCTGCGGGCTTTGGCTCGATGGCTCTGGCGGCGCTGCTTAACGAGACCGCTCGCGGGGAGACCAATTCGGCAAATCCGCTGGCTCCTCGTCCGCCGCACCTTCCTGCACGGGCCAAACGAGTCATCTTTCTCTTCATGAGCGGCGGGCCGTCGCAGGTCGATACCTTTGACTACAAACCGCTGCTGACTCGAGACGACGGTAAGCCGATTCCCTTCGAAAAACCAAAGGTCCAGTTCAATTCCACCGGCAATCTGCTGAAGTCACCTTGGCAATTCAAGCAGTATGGCGAGAGCGGTGGCTGGGTCAGCGAGTTGTTCCCCAAGCTGGCCGAACGAATCGACGATTTGTGCATGATTCATTCGATCCATGGATCGAACCCCGCACACGGCGGCGCGGTGATGAAGATCCATACCGGAAGCGACAACTTCGTTCGCCCCAGCATCGGGTCCTGGGTCAGCTATGGACTGGGGACGGAGAACGCGAATCTTCCCTCGTTCGTGACCATTTGCCCCACGCTGGCCTTCGGCGGGATTAATAACTGGAGCTCTGCATTCCTTCCCGGTGTTTACCAGGGGACGCCGCTGGGAGATGCCAGCATCCCGTCCGAGAAGGCCAAGGTGAAGTACATCGAGAATTCGCGTTTACCACGTGAGATTCAGCGGCTGCAGCTTGACCGCCTGTATCAACTCAACTCGCAGCATCGTCAGAACGCGGGGCCGGAAGCGGCACTGGAAGCGAGGATCAATTCGTTTGAACTGGCATTCCGAATGCAGTCAGAACTTCCCAAAGTCGAGGATCTGTCTGGCGAATCAGAGGCGACTCAGAAGCTGTATGGCCTCGACAACCCCGTAACGGCCAATTTCGGCCGGATGTGTCTCATGGCCCGTCGCTTTGCGGAGTCGGGGGTGCGCTTCATCCAGGTCACTCATAATGACAGCAAAGTGCAGTGGGATCAGCATTCTGATCTGAAGAATGGGCATGAGAAGAACGCGCGAGAAGTTGATTTGCCGATCGCGGGTTTGTTGTACGACCTCAAAGAGCGGGGCTTGCTGGACGACACGCTGATCTGGTGGGGCGGCGAGTTTGGACGAACTCCAACAGCCGAAGGGCCTGACGGCCGTGATCATAATCCGGAAGGATTCACCATGTGGCTGGCCGGGGGGGGCGTCAAAGGGGGGCTGCACTACGGCAGCACGGACGACTATGGCTACTTCGCCGCACAGAACAAAGTGCACGTCCACGACCTGCACGCCACCATCCTGCACCTGCTGGGGCTGGACCACGAACGACTGACTTATCGCTACTCAGGCCGTGACTTCCGCCTGACGGACGTTGAAGGGAACGTCGTCAAAGAACTGTTCAGTTGAGACTGGAAATCAATCGAGGCCCATCCGTTTCAGGGGATGGGCCTCGATCAAGCCGCTTCCGTCACAACTGGTGCGATGCGATACGTGTAACCACACCCACAAACCGAGCGACGCATCAGCCCGACTGAGCCACATCGTCCTGGCCACTTTGCTCGTCGGCAGGACGAAGTGGGGGTGGCGCTGGATGGACGAAAGTTCCCGGTTTCAGTTGCGGACCCGTCTTGTACTGGTCGAGGATTGCTTCCAGTTGCGGCTGGTCAATGACCTCTTTTTCGAGCAGTTCGCGTGTGATGTGCTCCATCACGGTGCGTCGCGAGACGAGAATTTCATGAGCTGTTTCGTAGGCTGCGTCGATGATGCGACGGACTTCCAGGTCGATCTCGCGGATGGTCTCTCCGCTATGGGAATAATCGGCCGGGGCAGAACTCCCACTCAGGAAGGGATTGCTGCGTGATTCGCTGTAATGGACGCGCCCCAGTTTTTCGCTCATTCCGAATTCGGTGATCATGCGGCGCGCCAGATCCGTGGCACGCTGCAGATCGTTCGAGGCGCCGGTTGAGTTCTCGTGGTAGACGATCTCTTCGGCAGCAATTCCGCCGAGCAGAACGCAGATGCGGTTTTGCAGTTCCGTCCGTGTGATCAACTGGCGGTCGTCTTCCGGTCGCTGCAGGGTATACCCCAGCGCACCAAGTCCGCGCGGAATAATCGAAACCTTGTGAACGGGATCGACATTGGGCAGCGAGCAGGCGACCAGTGCATGGCCCACTTCGTGCCAGGCGACTCGCTGTTTGACTTCTTCGGGCATGACGCGGGCAGTTTTTTCGAGCCCCGCGACGACGCGATCGAACCCTTCGTCGAACTCAACCGTGGTGACAGATGTCTTGTTCTTACGAGCGGCCAGAAGCGCGGCTTCATTCACGAGGTTCGCCAGATCCGCACCGACGAATCCCGCGGTCAGTTTGGCCAGATGCTTGAGGTTAACGCCGTCATCCATTTTCACTTTGGCAGCGTGAACTTTGAGAATTGCTTCCCGTCCACGGATGTCGGGGCGATCGACCAGAATATGTCGATCGAAACGACCGGGGCGCATCAGTGCCGGATCCAGTGTCTCCGGTCGGTTCGTCGCCCCGAGGACAATCACGCTCTGATCAGATCCGAACCCGTCCATCTCGACGAGCAGGGCATTGAGGGTCTGGTCCCGCTCCTCGCCGCCACCGGGGGCACCGTGACTGCGGACCTTGCCGATGGCATCGAGTTCGTCGATGAAGATAATGGCGGGTGATCTCTGGCCAGCCTGCTGGAACATGTCCCGCACGCGTGCGGCCCCCACACCGACGAACAGTTCCACGAAGTCGGACCCGGACAAACCGTAGAAGGGAACCCCCGCTTCACCGGCGACTGCTTTCGCCAGCAGCGTCTTTCCAGTTCCAGGAGGTCCAACCAGCAGCACCCCGCGTGGGATCCGTCCACCCAGTGCCTGATAGCGTCCGGGATTTCGCAGGAAATCGACGATTTCCCGCAGTTCTTCCACGGCTTCATCAATCCCGGCAACATCGCTGAAGGTAATGCCGATTTCTTCCTGGGCGAAGAGCTTCCCGCGACTACGGCCGAAGGCGATAGCGGAACCGGGCCCGCCAATCCGTCGAAAGACGAGCCAGACACAGAGCAGACAGACGCCGGTGAACAACGCCAGATAGCCAAGATCCCGGTAGGGGGAAGGGGGATCGTCGTAGCCCCAGTCAGTAATGTTGGACTCTCTCAGCAGATCGTCGAGGCGGGCTTTCTCGGCGTCGCTCATACTTCCGACCGAGACGGAGTATTGCTGCGGGCCGTGTTTCGGATTGGGTGAAGATTTGGGCAGATCCTGAAATGTGATCGTGCTGTGTCCGCGACGCAGTTCGAAGACGTTGCCAGCGTGGAGGGTGCGGTCTTCCAGGCGTTTGACGAATTCGCTGTACGTCAGGGACTTCCCCCGCCAGCGAGACGAGAAACTGAATAGCACCGCACCAATCACGGCCAGAATCATCAGAAACCAGAACAGGTTACTGGAATTGCCCTTATCGGGACGCTTGCCAGATGGCTCGGGAAGATCGGTCGGGCGTTTCGGTTCGGGTTTAGACATAAGAGACGCAACATCCTGACTGTCAGGCGACAAGCGCGATTCACGGACTGAGCGCAAAAAATGACTGTGGCAGTTACGCCACAGCGAAACCAATTAACTTTAGGTCGACTGCAAGGAGCGGTCAACTCCCGCGACGGCGCGCCAGGTGGTTCCGAGAGGATGCCACGCCAAGAGGAGGACGACCGATCGGGAGGTGGGGAATTGAGCGAGATGCTCGAGTCAGGGGAGCGTGACTTCCCTCCTCACTTCAGTAATGTCATACTGTCTGAAACGAAACTTGGGGTCAGCTGACAAAGATGCCCTTGTTTACCGTTTGTGAGCGTCTGAATCGTGTCAGATCGATTCGAGCCCTGATGGGTAGCTGGAGAAACGAATGCTCTTCGACGGAGATTTTCTCAAAAAGCTCGAATATCTGTCGCTGATCTCGCGGCGCGTCTTCCGAGGTTCTGTGCTGGCCCAGCGGCGGACGAAACAGATGGGGGGCGGGATCGAATTTGCCGACCATCGCGAATATGCGGCTGGAGACGACTTTCGCCACCTCGACTGGAATGTCTACGCGCGACACGGTGATTTGCTGTTGAAGCGCTTTCAGGAAGAAGAAGATCTGCACGTCTATTTCCTGCTGGATTGCTCGCGCAGTATGGGCTTTGGTTCGCCAGCCAAGTTTGATCTGGCACGTCAGGTGACTGCGGCACTCGCTTACATTGCACTGGCGGATCTTGATCGCGTATCGGTCGTCGCTTACTCGCAGGAGATCATCGCCGATTTTCCATTGACGCGAGGCAAGGACCGGATTCTGTCCCTGCTGAAATTTCTCGAAAATCTGACTCCTCAGGGTTCAGATACCAACCTGGGGCGAGTTGTTAACGGCTTCGTGATGCGGCCGCAACGACGAGGGCTGGCGATCGTGGTCAGTGATCTGTTCGATCCTTCTGGCTACGAACGAGGTCTGGATCTTCTGCGTCACCGGACCTATGAGCCGCATATCATTCAGATTCATGATCCTACGGAAGCGCGTCCCAGCCTGCTGGGTGAAATTGAACTGGTGGATATCGAAACCGAAACGCTGCGGAAGGTCACGATCACCGAACGGGCGTTGCGTGACTACCGCCGCGCATTTGATGATTTTCAGGCTTCGATTGCCGCCTACGGAAAAAGGTATGGACTCGGCTGTACCCAAACCACAAATGAAGTCGACTTCGAAGATCTCGTACTGCGAATGATGCGCACCGCCGGGGCGCTGAATTAAGGGACTGCGTTAAACCGAGACCGCATTTTCTCGTGGACTTTTCGCGGGTCACTCGCCAGGCCAGGCAAGCGGAAGGAGACCGGGAAACGAACCGCTGACCGACTGCGGTGATTTCCCACAGTCGCCGGGGCTCTTTCCCAAGTAATCAGATTTCGGGATAGACATTGATTCAATGCAATTGTGAAACGCGGGGAACTGGTTGGTTTGGGGCCAGCCCAGGATTCCCGTCGTTACGTTACTCAGGGTCCGAACCCAATCATGCGGGATCCTTTGGAACACCGAATTTGCTGACTTGAATTCTCTTTCGGGTGGAGTACCTTCTGGCGAATCTGTCCTGCGGGCTGGCAACACATTCTGCCGTGCGGAGTGACGAAGATTCCGGTGGCCTGCTTGTCTCCGTTCGGTGTGTTCTGGTTGGACGATTGGTTACGATATAATCCTGTGCACTCTTTACTGACGGGACTTGGGCGAGACGGGTACCCAGTCGCCCGAAGTCAGTTGATGGGTCGTCAGGTCGTTCCAGGGGCAGTACGACTATTGCGCGTTTACTAAAGTTTAAGAAGGCCGCTGACCAATGCCTGTTAAGGTGAAGTGTCCCAGTTGCGAAAAAGTCCTCTCGGTTCCCGATGCGGCACGCGGAAAGGCCGTCAAGTGTCCGCAGTGCGAATCGCGAATCGCAGTTCCTCGCGACGAGGACAAAGGGGATTCCAGCGTCAGGACATCACGCTCGGCAGCGGCCAAATCCAAAGTAAAAAAGCCTGCGAAGGCTCTGGACAGTGAAGCGGCACTGGCGACGTTTGACATGCGTCGGGCCGAAGATACGGAAGCACGCATTTGTTCCAAATGCGGCTTCGACATGCAGTATCAGGACGAAGATGACAACGAGTGCCCCCAGTGCGGCTACGATTCCAGCGCAGGGGGCCTGGGTGCCAAGGCCCGGAAAAAGCAGTTAAAGGGACCCGATCCAGCGGACTTCTATCCGGGACTCGTTAAAGAGGCCTGGAAGTTCGTCGGGAAGAACCAGCTTCTCGCCTGGCGTACCGTGATGTACACGCTGGTCTGCTTGTGGATTGCGCTGGGGTGCGCATTCATGTACCTGTGGGTCTCGATGTGGCCACCCCGCATGTTTCTGGCCCTCTGCTTTACCGTCAGCTTTCTGGTGATCCCCGGCTGGATGTGGTTCCTGGACACGGAAGTCATCAAGCTGACGCTGGAACGCAAAGACAAATTCAAGAAGTTAAACTTTGATTTCTTTCTTGCCAGTGCGATGGGCGCCGCATTTGTCTTCTGGTGTCTCGTCGTGCTGATCCCGGTGCTTGCCATTCCTGCAGGCATTGGATACGCGCTGGTCAATTACAGCGGAATGCCAGATTATGTGATGGCAGTCTGTCTGGGACTGGGTGCCATTCCCGCGATCTGGATGCTGCCGGTTGTCATGTCGCACATGACGATGCCGGTCCAGTACAAGGGCTGGATGGTGTGGAAAGTGATACCGATGTGTGCGAGGAATATCGCACCCCTGTCGTTCTGGATGCTCTGGTTCCTGATCACCAATGTGGTCAACATTGGTGGAGTGGTCGCGATCAGCACTGTCTACGGCCAGGAGATTGCCTCGCTCGTACGGACGATGGAGTTCAACGCTGATGTTCGACGGCAGGAATTTGCGCGGATTCAGAACCCCAACACGAAAAAGAAGGGTGAAGTCGCCCCGACGCTCGAAAAACTGCCGGATCTTCAGCCGGTGAATTTTCAGCCGCTGATTATTCCCGCTGTCATCTTGAGTCTGATGAGTGTGGTCAACGGTTTCACGTCGCTGTTCAACATGCGGACGAACGGCCAGTTCACCTACTACCACAAGAACTCGCTGGAACTGATCGACAAGCTGAAAGAGTACAAGTACAAGGCGAAACAGAAAGTTGACGAGGACGAGGATGAGAAGCCCAAGACCGCAGTACAACATCTGGTTGATGCAGCGGTCTTGAACCTGGTGTTCTGTCTGCTCGGTCTGGTGGGGGGGATGCTGTACGGTTCCTTGACGGAGGCTGGCGTTCCGAAAGGAATCATGACAGGCCTGTGGATGGGTGTCTCTTTTGCCGGCATTGCCGTGTGGATTAACTTTGTGAAAGAGGGATTTGCGGACAGCCCGGTGTGGGGAATTCTCAATCTGCTGTTCCATCCCATTTCCGGCCTGATTTTTGTGTCTAAGAACTGGGAGTATCGGCAGGGGCTCTTCTTCCAATGGCTGGTGAATCTACTCGTCTACATCCCGGTGTTTATTGGGGCCATTGCGTTTGAGGCGGTGGCAATTATGAAGTCTGGCGATGCGGGATCATCGGGGGCTGCTCCGCAGATGATGCAGCCGGGCCAGATGATGCCACCCGGTCAAATGATGCCGCCAGGGCAGATGGGACCTGGTGGTATGCCGGGGCCGATGCCGGGGGGACCTGCTGCAGGCCAGTAAATTCGGACGCTGGTTCGTTCCGCTGGACATAGTGCCTCATTCGCGTAGAATAGCCGTCACACCGCTCTCCTGCCCGGCTCTCTCGCCGGTCGATTCGAGTGGACACCGTCAGCGTTCGCCACCAACTGTGTGGAGCAGGAACGAACGGCCTGGTTCCTCGAATGATTCTGCGGACACACACCGGATACGGTCGCGTGTCCTCTTGAATAACTGCTGCTGAAGAGAGAGTGACATCGATGGCGACAAACAAAGACCTGTTCGACGATTCGACGATGACCTTCGGCGAGCACCTTGAGGTGTTGCGCTTCCACTTGATCCGCGCCCTGCTCGGGCTGATGATCTCGGTGGTCTTCTCGCTGGTTTTTGGTGAGCAGCTTGTCCGACTGGTCCGCCAGCCGATCGATGCCGCGCTGCGTCGTGCCAACGTGATTTCAGCCGTTCAGGACGACATCAAAGGTTACAGTTTTTGGGGTGGCATGTGGGCGTCCGTGAAAGGCCAGGTTGTCGCCCCTTCTGTTCGCGAAGAAGATAAGGAAGCCCTCAAGGTTCTCACAGAAGATGAGAAACGCGAGGTCAATATTGAAGTTTCTGCCTACGACCTGATTTCGCAGCTCCATCAGGCCTCGCCCGAGAGTTTTCCCGAACCTGCAGAAACTCTGAAAGAGAAGTCGCTGGTCCTTCCGGCCCGGTCGGAAGCCTTCCGTCAATTCCGCCGGTCGGCGGAAAAGGTCGATCGCCCTGTCACCCTGAATGTGCAAGAGGCTTTCATGACCTACATGAAAGTTTCATTCATTGCGGGCCTGGTGATTGCCAGTCCCTGGATGTTCTACCAGCTGTGGTTGTTCGTCGCGGCAGGGTTGTATCCGCACGAACGAAAGTATGTGCATACCTACCTGCCCATGAGCATCCTGCTGTTTCTGGGAGGAGTCGTCTTCTGCTTCTCGAATGTTCTGCCACTCGTCCTCGACTTCCTGCTGAGTTACAACGCGAATCTGGAACTGACGGCCCAGATTCGAATTTCTGAATGGATCAGTTTCGCCGTCATGCTGCCGTTAATGTTCGGGATCAGTTTTCAGCTTCCGCTGGTGATGTTGTTCCTGACCAAGATCAACATCTTCACGGTAGACCATTACCTCGGGCAGTGGCGACTGGCTGTGCTGGCGATCGCGATCATTTCGATGGTGCTGACCCCGACACCCGATCCGATGACCATGCTCATGATGATGACCCCGCTGCTGGTGCTCTACGGGCTGGGCATCGCCCTGTGCAAGTGGTCGACCCCCAGTTCCCCGCTGGGTGAGCCTGCCTGAGGTCCCCTGACCTTCGCCGACGACACCGGGGATGTCAGACCAGTGCCGTGAAGCCCGTGGTGGCGACCTTGTGCGTTCGCGGGAGAAATGAGACGCAACGATGGATTCCGCCAATCGATTTGCTTTTAAGGAGTGGGCCGTCGTCTGTGAGGCGCTCGCGACGGGACGGCAGAGTCTGATTCTCCGCAAAGGAGGCATCCACGAAGGCCGCGAGGGCTTTCGTGTGGCGCATCGGGAATTCTGGTTGTTCCCCACCGGGTTTCACCAGCAACCCGGCTCGGTCGTGGTCGACGCACAGCCACTGCTTGAGAAGGTCCTGGGCGAAGAACCACCATCAGACCAGGTTCATGTGCGGCACTACGCCGAAGTCGAACAGGTCATTTCGATTCAGGATGAGTCAAAACTCGGACTGCTCCGTCCGTGGCACATCTGGTCGGACGAGACGGTTTCCCAGCGGTTCCATTACAAGTCGCCGGGTCTGTTCGCGATGCTGGTCCGCGTCCATCAGCTTCCCGCCGCCAAAGTGCTCGCCACGTCGTCTCATTTCGCGGGATGTCGGAGCTGGGTCGATTTTCCGGACGAGCTTCCCACGACCGGGCTGACTCCGGTTCTCAGTGAAGAAATCCATGCTGACCGAGTGCGAAAATGGAACCTGTTGTTCTGACCGAGACACCAGAAAAGGATCCGGAGCGTCACGTCAATTGGGACCCGCTATCCTGCGGGGAGCGTCGTCGACGGGCCAGCGGGTCAAGGTTCGCCCTGCGTCCCGAATGCGGGTGGAATCCCTTCAGTGACTGGAACTATTCGCGTTCGGACGCGATTATCTCTGGTTCGCATGATGTCGGAATCAGGCAGACGAGTGACTCGGAAGGCCATTCTGAATCGATCGACGGACCAGGACACAGGGAGGGGCACACGCTGCAGTGGCTCGCGGCCGTTTCTCATTCTGTACCTGACACAGGCGATCCAGAATTCAGAAACTGATCCTGAAATCGTGCGTTCAATTTCATCGACATACTTTCATCAGATAACGGCGGCAACGTGGCTTTTCCTGGTTATGACTTCGCACCGCACTTCACCGAGATCGATGGTCTGCGAATGCACTACGTGGACGAGGGCCAGGGCGAAACGGTCGTCATGCTGCATGGAAACCCAAACTGGTCTTACTACTACCGGAACCTCGTTCATCGCTTGAAAGACCGGTATCGGTGTCTGGTCCCTGACCATATTGGCTGCGGATTATCCGATAAACCGGGTGATGACCGTTACCCATTCTCGCTCGAACGGCGTGTGTCGGACCTTAAGGCCTGGCTAAACCATTGTGGTGCGACCGAAAATCTGACGCTGGTCGTACACGACTGGGGGGGGATGATCGGGATGGCTTTCGCCACCGAGTTCCCCGAACGAATCAAGCGACTGGTCCTGTTGAATACGG
>NZ_DASWWZ010000500.1:0-11182 GCF_036405755.1 Schlesneria sp. | reverse complement strand
CTCTTTTGTTTCGCAGCCAATCTCCAGCAGTCCGTCGGGGGTCACCGTCGCCTTGTTCCACCTGTCAGTATGAGTTCCGTCAAACAGAACAATGGCATGGGGTGGTGGACAGGCTCCCTGTGTGGCACTCACTCTTTTGATCGGCTGCAGATAGCTCATTCGCTGCCCCGCCGTGTTCTTCACGACCCCCGCATAGCCGGTCTGCAAGTCGATGACGAGGTCTTCTCCCCCCAGCACGACCCGGTTCCCCGCCCATGTTCCAGTCAACTTCAAAGTTGGGCTGCCATTGTAGCCATTTCCCGGCAATCCTCCGCGATAGAGCAGCGCGTCAAACTCCCCTGCCCCGCGTGCCACCACCTGCAATCCGACCGGCTGACAGTATCCACCCAGTGGGGCCGAACCGACGTATTCCCCTTGGATGTGGTAATCCACATCGACCAGCGAGATATCGGAGAGCCCTTTGGTAGTCTCGGCAGCACACACCAGCGATCCCACAAGCAGATATGCGATTGCGGGAAGGCCAATACGACGAATGAGGAAATGGCAGATCAATTTGCGTTCCTATTCCGGTCGGTTATTTGCAAAAGCAGATGTCAGCGATGCATCCGCGACACTTTCACAACCTTCCATGCGAGCAACTAGAACTCCATCCAGATCGACAAAATCGACGTCACAGCGAACCAGTTGCGCGGCGGCCTCGTGCATTCGGATCACAATTCGAACGCCATCCTTAGGGAATGTGCGCCGGAACTGCTGGTAATTCTTCACGGCGCAGGGCAGGCAGGGCTTCCCACGAAATTCCTGCGACCAGAGGATGATCGCCTGCAGCGCCCCGTCAATCACCAGCGGATCGGCCAGCCAACTGCCGCGAACAGGATCAGTCATCCACGACCACGGCGCGGGAGCCGTCCGGGTCGTCACAGTGATCCCCTGCTCCGAACAGGCCTCGATTGTCTGCAGCCCCCGCAGCATAGGACCGTGGAACAGTCTCCGCTCGTACGCGTCTGTCAGATTCATGGGGTATCCTGCCCCTTCCAGTGGCGGCGTTGTTCCGGGAGCGGCGGGATAGGATGCCGCCAGAACGACATTCGCACCCGCGTGCAGCACTTCGCGTCCGTCACGTTCGCCGAGCAACTGAACCGGCACCACAAACACATCACCCCGTCGCACCGCTTTTCCGGAGAGCGCTTTGATGGAGTACTTCTGGTGTGCCCCCAGTCGAATCCCCTGGTAGACGCGGAAGTCACTGAATCCGCGGAGTTCCAGTCCCGGGTTTCGATGGATGGCCGCATGGGCCAGCCACTCGAGAATCATTGCTACGGGGAACACAGCTTTTCCGCCGAGTGCATGTGATTCGAGAAAGGAATACTTCGACAGGTCCAGCTCACGCTCAAAATCGATCTTCATCTCCGCAGGAGAATCCGTCGTGAACGACTGTGGAGGGGCGACGACATCCTGTCCCTTCCGGGAAGCGTTCCCGCCGGTAGGAGAGACACCGTTCAAAGCGGGAGCCTGAGCTGGATCAGCCCGTGTCGCGGATTTCTGTGCAGCAGCAGCGCCTTCTTCAACGGGAGCGAGAATCAGGACTTCGACAGGGAGACTCGTCGCCTGCTGGAACTCGAACACGAGTGCTTCAGCACCGTCCCGCAGGGGGATCAGACCAACTCCCTCTGAGGCGAACAGCTTCTTCAGCCCCCCCTGAACCATTCCACCGTCCCACGGCCCCCAGTTGAACGACGCCACTCGACACTGCGGATGTTGAATCGCGAACTGCCGGGCCTGCTTGTTGAGGACTTCGTTTGCGATTCCATAGTCGAGCTGACCGACGCGACCGAAGCGGGCGGTGTACGACGAAAAGAGACAGAGCAACTTCAGCTCTTCGGGATCAACCCCCTTCAACAACGCGTTCAGTCCATCAATCTTGGTGCCATAGACCCGGTCAAACTGTTCTTTCGTCTTGTCTTCGATCTTCTGATCGGCCAGCACGCCGGCTCCGTGAATGATTCCGCGCACAGGCCCGTGCTCACGTTCCAGTTGTGACAGGATCTTCTTCACAGCCTGTTCATCGCGCACATCGACCGAGTAGTACGCCGCAGAGATGCCCACCGAAGCAAGCCGGTGCAACTGCTGTGCGATCTCACGACTCGCCACAATCTGCTGGACCTGATGTCCGATGACCTTCGGAGTTGAACCGGGAACAGCGCGAGCAATCACCGCCTGACGAATTTCGGCTTCCGTCGTCAGGCGAGCCAGCCATTCCGGCTCGGGAGCAGGTTCAGGACTCCGACCGAGAATGGCAATACGGGGCTTCCAGGCTTGCGCCATCGCGAAGGCCGCTTCCGCAGTCACACCGCGGGCCCCCCCACTGATCACAACCAGATCACCGCGGTCAATCGGAGGATTCTGCAGGACGCCGGTCAGCGTCTGCTCGGCAATCTCCAATGAAAAGAGACCGCTGGGAGTGATCCCCACTTCGACGGGTCCCTCGTGAACCAGTTCGGCGACGAGCATCGCGGCGGCCACCTGATTTGAAGACCAGTCATGACTGAGGTCAAACGCTCGGGCAACAACGTCGGGCCACTCGCGTGCGACGCACTTGGCGAGTCCCGCCAGTCCGCCGGAGACGGGGTTCTGCAGTGGCCGCGAACCTGCGAAACCGAAACGTCCATCAAGGCGAGAAACCGTCACCAGAAACGTCGCTGCATGACGGCTGTTCCGACGCAGAACGGGGCCAACTTGCTGCAGCCAGCGGACAGCGGACCATAACTGGTTGTCTGTTGTCCCTCCCGCAGACGCAATCACCACCAGCCCCGCCAGAGTTTCAGGCACTTCGGGAAGCACGGAATTTTCCAGCTCAATTAGGCGCGTTCGAAATCCCTGTTGCGCCAGTTCGCTGGCGACCTTCGCCGCCAGGTCAGACCCATCATTTGTCACCCAGACTTCGCCCCCTGACATCAGCTTGAGCTTTTGTCGTGCGGACGCGGCCGCCAGAGCAACAGGTCGGACGACGCTGCGCTGAATCCGGGGACTTGGCACAAGCTGGCGTTCAGCCAAGGGACGTTCGGTCACCGGGGCCGGGGCTGGAGAGGGCACGACCTGGACAACAGCGGAAGCGTTCACTGCGGCATGGGATACAGGCGACAGGGTCGCCACAGCGGTACTGCTCGCTGCGACCCGTGCTTCCGCCAGGCTCACGATATCATGCAGCGTTTGCAACGCCCCTAACTCGTCCGGCTGAAACGCGGGAAGATCGGGAACTCGTTCCTGAACTGCCGAAAGAATTTCGACGCGTTTGATCGAATCGATTCCCAGATCATGATCGAGGCTCATCGTGAGATGCAGCATCTCGGTCGGATAACCCGTCTTTTCCGAAACGACTTCCAGCACAATCGGCCACAGCGATGCGGATTCGTTCTTCACCGAAGTCAGAGGTTCCACCGGTGCGGCAATCGAATTCGCAGGGGTGACTGTCACGTCTGCAGAAGCCGCACTGACAGATGCTCCTTTAGTCCGCGCATCGGCGAGTGTGACCACATCCCGCAGGGTATGGAGTGAGCCAAGTTCGTCCGGCTGAAACGCGGGGAGATCCAGTACCCGTTCCTGCAGAGCAGAAAGAATTTCAACTCGCTTGATCGAGTCGATCCCCAGGTCATGGTCCAGACTCATCTCCAGATTGAGCATCTCGCTCGGGTACCCGGTCTTCTCTGAGACGACAGCCAGCACGATCGGTGCAAGTTCTAATGATCCCTGTTTCTCTGAAGCGGGCCTTTTCTGAGTGGCCGGTGGAGTCACATTCACAGAAGAAGCAGTTGCGCCGACAGGCCCCGTGGTCTGGGGCGCAGTTCCGCGTGATGAGTTCGTGCGAGCGTCCGCCAACGTCACCACGTCCCGCAGAGTATGGAGTGCTCCAAGTTCTTCCGGCTGAAACGCGGGAAGATTTGGGACCCGTTCCTGCAGCGCCGAAAGGATCTCGACTCGCTTGATTGAGTCGATACCCAGATCATGGTCGAGACTCATATCCAGGTTGAGCATTTCGGCCGGGTAGCCCGTCTTCTCCGAGACCACCTCGAGCACGACGGGTCCCAATAGTAAATTTATCGCGTTTCCTGGCGAGACCGCAGTCGCCGGAACGGACTCGGTTTCAGACTGTTCACAGGCTTTTTCCGCAACGGCAGCGGACGGGATGCCGCTCCCCCCTGACCGGTTTTCGGCCAGAGTCACCACGTCCTTCAGCGTGTGCAGCGCCCCCAGTTCGTCGGGCTGGAATGCGGGTAGATCAGGGATCCGCTCCTGCAGTGCCGACAGGATCTCAACTCGCTTGATCGAGTCGATTCCGAGGTCATGATCAAGACTCATTTCGAGATTCAGCATCTCGGTGGGATAGCCAGTCTTCTCTGACACGATGGCCAGCACAACCGGCCCCAACAGCGATCCCGAGGACGAAGCCGCCGGTGCGGGTGCCGACACGGCGGAACTCACATTGGGGGTCTGCGGCACAGCAGCCTCAATCGGTTCAGCGAGCGGAGCGATCACGGCGACTTGCGGTTTCCCGTCGGCCGAACGGGATTGAGCGAGTCCGACGACGTCGCTGAGCGTGTGCAGCGCCCCCAGTTCATCAGACTGAAACGCGGGCAGATCGGGGACGCGTTCTTGAAGGGCTGACAGGATTTCAACTCGTTTGATGGAGTCGATCCCCAGATCATGATCGAGGCTCATTTCGAGATTCAGCATCTCGGTCGGATAGCCGGTCTTTTCCGACACGATTTCCAGGACCGTCTGTCCCAACGGGGATGCGAGGTCCGAGCCGCTGGACTCGGTCAATCGGGACTGTGGCAAGGGAGTTTCGACCGGGGCCAGTTCCTGCATCGGAACCGTGGTCGGCTGCCCCACTGCAGGTGAGGTTGGAAGAGCGGATGACGTTCTCGCTTCAGCAAGAATCACAACATCGCGAAGTGTGTGAAGTGCCCCGAGTTCATCCGGCTGAAACGAGGGCAGGTCGGTCACTCGCTCCTGGAGCGTTGCCAGGATCTCGACTCGTTTGATCGAATCGATCCCCAGATCGTGATCCAGACTCATCTCCAGATTCAGCATTTCCGTCGGATATCCCGTCTTCTCTGAAACAACCGCGAGGACCGTTGCCCCGAGTCGAGAGATCACTTCATTTGGTTGAGAACGAGCAGCAGGTTCGTCCTGTGGGGCGGAAACCGGAACAGGCTTCGCTTCAGGTGCGGCCTTAAACTGCTGAGCGGGGGCGGACTGAGCCGCTACGGATGCGCTGACCGACGGTTGGCTGACTTGCGGAGTCACGCTCTTCGGCTGAGCCGCAAAAGCCGGTGGCGCGGCTGGCGGCAGGGGAGCCGCAGCGGGCAATGGCAATTCGACTTTCGCTGGTCGAGGTTCGGACGTGACGGTACGAGCCACGGGTGGCTGAACCGTAGCCGTCACCGGTGCTTCCATCGTCAACTGTTCCGCGCGCGTCGGTACTAGGGGAGCACGGTTGTCAGCGGGACGCGGAGAAATCGGTGCCGGTTTTGACGCCATCTCACCGCCGAACTGTCCCAGCGCCAAACGCTCGAACGTCTTGAATGCAATTTCCTGGCCTTCCAGAAACTGCTGATGCAACCGGGTGGTTTCCGTCTGAATCCGTTGCATCGCTTCGAGCAACTGCTGAATCGTCGCCAGCGAACTCGCGTCAGGCGATTTTCTGGCGACGCTGGACAGATTCTCTGCAATGGCGGGGCGAGTGGACTTCATCGGCGTACTGACTTCAGAGGACATGGATGAAACGGGAGCCGCAGCGGGGACCGGGCTCGGTACACTGGGAACTGCCGCGCGAGGCGTGACGATGGCCTGCGGAGTCGGCTGCGGGAATGTCGGCGTTTCCGCCACTGGCAGCGGAGCGATCGTGGCCGATCCCTTTGAATCTTTGTGTGGTGGCTGTTCAGGCTGTCGAGGTGTTTCCACAGAGACAGCCGTCGATCGGGGCGGAATTGGTGCGCGTGGTTTGACGTAGTTGGCACCGGTAATCGGAACGGTCATTCGCCGCGACTCACTCTGAGCGGATGCGGCTTTGCCGTTCGGATCCCAGCGGTCCCACCGAACGGAGTGCCCGACGGAGGAGACCTGCGCCAGTGCGTTGGCCAGGTCGACGACACCACTTCTCTTACCACCAGAAGAATCGATCGCGACGGCACGGTACTCACGCCCCTGCAGGATCGAATTCACCAGACCCGTAAGCACCCCACCGGGACCTACTTCCAGGAACGTGCGGACCCCGTCGGCGTGCATCCGTTCCACTTCGCTGACAAAGTTAACGGGCCGGGCGAGCTGGGCCGCGAGCAAATCCCGCGCGGCATTCGGATCAGCGGGGTATTCAGCAGCCGTACTGTTTGCGTATACCGGCATGCGAGACGGCGCGAACTCGACTTCATCCAGAACAGGTCGGAATGCTCGGCTGGCAGACGCCACCAGCGGACTATGGAAGGCCGCAGCGACCGACAACTTCTTGCCCCGGATATTTCGACGAGCGAAGAGTTCCGTGGCTCGCTCGATTTCGGGAACGCGACCGGACAGGACGACCTGAGTCGGACTGTTGTGATTGGCCACGACAAGATCGACCGAAAGTTCTTTGAGCGCCGCCTCGATCTGGGTTAGTGGCGCCCCCAGCGCCAGCATACCACCATCCACTTCCTGGGCCGCCGCCATCAACGTTCCACGAAGCATGGACAACCGATAAAGCGCACGGGATCCGAACCGCTGCGATGCACACAGCGCGGTCAGCTCACCATAACTATGTCCTGCCACCGCTTCCGGATGAACACCAAACTGGTCCAGTACTGCCAGGGCCGCCAGGCTGACTGCTCCAATCGCAGGCTGAGCGATTTGCGTCGACCGCAGCACGCTGTCTTGCCGCGAACGTCCCTCGGGCGAAAACGCGGGATACGGATAGATCAGATCCGTCAGACGTTCGTCCTGGGGGGCCTGATCATTCCGCGTCACCGAATTCGCGAAGACTTCATTCGCCTCGGCGAGCACATCCAGCATGACGGGGAAACGACAAGCGAGTTCTCGCAGCATCCCGACGTATTGGGACCCCTGGCCGGGGAAAAGCATTCCCAGCTTTCCAGCCGCGGCACCACGACCGTAGTGGACGCCGTCCGGGGTGGACCAGTTCGCTTTCTCGGGTGCACGCTCAAACATGGTCTGCGCACTGGCGAGAACCCCTTTCAGGTCCGTCTTGTCTCGTTCAACGACAAACAGAATTCGATGTGGATCGGTCGCCCGGAATTGACTTCGACTCGCGGCCCCCAGTCCTCGAACCTGCCGCCAGTCCGATCCGTCCAGAGATCCCATCTTCGTACGGACTTCACCCAGCAGGTCATTGACGCTGGGGGCAGAGAGGGCAATCACCTGCACATCGCCGTCCCATTCCGCCTCGTCCGATTGCTGCGGCGATTCTTCCAGAACACAGTGGAAGTTGCTTCCCCCAAAGCCGAACGCACTGACACCGGCACGGCGGGGATGCTTGTCTGATTTCAACCACGGCCGGGCTTCGGTGTTCACATAAAACGGACAACCCGGTTCCAGCATGGCTGCGGGGGGGCGATTTACCTTGATTGTTGGAGGAAGCACTCGATGACGCAGCGCCAGAACTGCTTTCAGCACCCCAGCGGCACCTGCGGCCGCCTTGGTGTGCCCGATCTGCGACTTGACGGACCCCACGGCGCACCAGGTCCCCTGTCGTCCTGACGACTTAAAGACGTCGATCAGGCCGGTGACCTCGGTTGCATCGCCGACTTTCGTTCCCGTTCCGTGTGCTTCTACCAGTTCGATGGTGTCGGGCGAGACCCCTGCAACCCGATAGGCGTCCTTGAGACAACGAATCTGTCCTTCTGCTTTGGGCGCATAGACGGCACTCCCCGCTCCATCGCTCGACGTTCCGATCCCTTTCAGAACGGCATAGACCCGGTCCCCATCCCGCTGGGCGTCGGCCAGTCGCTTCAGCACGACCATGCCCACCCCCTCACCCAGAATCGTCCCGTCTGCCTCGTCTGAAAAGGGTTTCGAATCACCCGTCGGCGACAATGCAGGGGTCTTGCTGAAGCACATGAACATGAAGATGTCATTGAAGGTGTCGATCCCTCCAGTGACCACCATATCGCTTCGCCCCGTCCACAGTTCCAACGCGGCAAGGTGAATGGCAGACAGCGAGCTGGCGCACGCAGCATCGACCACGCAGTTGGTTCCGTGCAGGTCCAGCCGGTTTGCAATTCGTCCGGCAACGACATTTCCCAGCAGACCGGGGAACGAGTTTTCCTGCCATGGGACGTAGCTCTGGGAAATCCGTTCAACAACGTCATTGGCGACGTCATCAGCGACGCCAGCGTCTTTGAGCGCCTTACGCCACCGAGGGTGACCGAGTCGAGCACCAAGAGGAATCACCATTTCCAGTGTTCCCGTGACACCCAGAATGCACCCCACCCGAGACCGGTCGAACTTGCGCCCCGCGCCGTAACCAGCATCTTCCAGTGCTCGCTTGGCCCCCACCATCCCCAATAACTGACTGGTATCGATCGCCTCGAGATTGTTGGGAGAGATACCGAATTCCAGGGGATCGAACGCCAGCGGTGACAGGAACCCGCCGCGACGTGCGTACGTCATGTCAGGTGTCTTCTGGTTTGGATCGAAATACTCATCGGGGCTCCAGTGCGATGCAGGAACCTCGGTGATGGCGTCTACTCCACGACGGATATTTGACCAGAACTCTTCTGTACTGGCAGCCTTGGGAAACAGGGCACTGATTCCCACAATCGCGAGAGGCGGCTGAGTGGCAGAGAGCTCATTCGGGGATTGTTGACGATTCATAAGACCTGTCAGACCAGAAGGAAATTAGATGCAGTGTAGAGCGAGGTTTTTAGCGTCGCCTCAAAATCCGAATCGCGATCGAAGCACTTCAGGAATTTGCGGTTCGACGCGGGCAGCCTCGGGAGGAACCAGAAAACCCTGACTTCGTAGCATGTTCAACCGCTGCATGACCGCCGCCCCGTAGAGTAAATTGCAGGCAACGGTCGCCACTTTTCGATTGGCCGGTTTAGCCAGGAATGTTCCACGAGTCCATTCATTGAACGCTCCCATCGCGGGCCCACACCAGATTTGATAGTCAAGCTTCCGGGACGGCTCACCCGAGTTGGCCCACCGCGAGGATTGCCCCAGATACCACCGAAAAATGAGCGCCATCTGATGCTTAGGATCACGCTCCCCTTTTTCAATCTGGGCCGGATCGCGGGTGCTGAAATAGTCGACGGTCTGCCGCCAGACTTCTTCCAGCGTTGTTCGAAACAAATTCTTCTCGAGCCATTCCCGTTCGCCCGCAGGAATCTCGTTGATTCCTTTAAACGCCCGGTAGACTTCGTAAAGCTTGGCAGCCCGCATGGGGAACATGGTTCCTCGCTTCAGGACCTGCACTTTGACCCCCATCTCGAACATGTCTGCACAGGGACACATCGTCACATCCGCCTGCTCTGCTTCCGCCAGCATCTGACGAACAGAATCGCAGGTTCCTGATTCGACGCAGGCCTGCTGCACCGAACCGACCAGGATGTAGGCTGCCCCCATCGCGAATGCGGCAGCGGCCGACGCGGGAGTGGCGATCCCCCCTGCCGCCCCAACGCGCAGCGGCTGGGGAAACCGGTAGGTCGCCGCGGCCCGATCACGCAGAGCCAGAATGGTTGGCAGCAGCGTCAGCGCCGGTCGGTTATCAGTGTGCCCGCCGGAATCGGCTTCTGCCGTCATGTCCTGAGCGACCGGAACCGATTCGGCCAGCAATGCCTGCTCGGCCGTCAGCTCACCTCGTTCAACAAGCTGCGACAGGATCCTGGCGGGAGCCGGAGCGAAGAACTTCGAACCCACTTCGATTCGTGACACCTTGGCGATAATACGATTCGGTGTGTGGATCGTGCCGTCGGGACGACGATGAATCCCATGCAGGCGATAACGGACCACGTGGGGCGTCAGGTCCAGAAACGCCGAGGCTTCGACAAGTCGGACACCCCGCCGCAGATACAGATCCACGACTGCCCGCTCCAGCCCTTGATCGTTCGGACTGTGAATGAGATTGAAGCCGACGCGCTGGCTCGTGTCAGTTGAGGGGCTGTCGCTGGCTCCCACGGTCTGTCGGCTGGCGGGAATCAACCGATCAATGGCTTTTTCGACCCGCGCGAGTCCCAGTCCCGCAGAGCCAAAAATTCCCAGCATACCGTGCCGGGACATTTCTTCGGCGATCTCAGCCGACCCGATTCCCGCCGCCATCGCGCCGGAGACGTAGTTGAACCGGAGCCCATGGTCCTGCCGGAACGTGGCATCGCCCAGCATCTCCATCCGAACGGGAGGTACGATTCCCAAGATCGGATACGACTGGGGATTGGAAGCGTTCGAGCCGAACTGGGCGTCACCGCCACGGGCCAGACCGAGTCCCTGAACCGTGTTGACGATCATCAGTGGCGAATCAAGATCACTCACCGCCTCCGAAACTGAAGTGGAGTCGATCGCTATTGAACCGCCGGCCGCAGACCAGTTTCCGAGCGGTACCTGTGAAGTGTGATCCATTTCGAAATCTACATGCCCTGATTCGTGGGTGCGCCAATCTGAAGTCATACAGTATAGAAGTCGCGTTGCAGTGTTGCACGCGGGCAACAGGTAGATTTAGACAGGATTACCCCACGATCAAACTCAACGAGGCCGATAATTCCTGCTCGACCGAAATTTCTGCCCAAATCGTTTGATGCGTGTAACTTGCGTATTTCTTTCGCTGCTTACCAATTCGTTACAACCGCTACATCCGGAACGAGTGTCGCGGCCCGAAGAGATCGAATCGCTACGCACGGCCATCTCGATACCGGGAAATCCCAACCCCGAGTCGGTCGAGAACGGCGCACGAAGCGGGCTGCCTAGAAGAAGGCGAGCCGCTGTGGCTCGCATCCACGGGTACTCGAACGGTGCGCATCGGCGCGTACTCGAGCTACGTGCTGGAGGGAAGTTTTACGATACCGGGGCTCTGCCTCGCCGGCGCCGCAATCCGTCGCAGAAACAAACGGTCCCTGAGTAGACTGTGCACTCGAAGTCGTCTGCAGGAGACGATCAGAGCCAACCCCGAGTGCCGCTGTGGGAAAAGAAAATGCCTAGC
>NZ_DASWWZ010000499.1:0-39189 GCF_036405755.1 Schlesneria sp. | reverse complement strand
GGCCTCGTCTTCCTGACCCAAAGGCACGCCGATTTACAACCATCTTAGAAACCGCCGGATACGATGAGTACGTCCGGTGGTGTGGGAGGACGGAGGGGGTAACCCCTCCTCCTACCCGATTGTTTGGGGGTTGGTTGGGGGGCTTAGCGGCTCAGTTGTGTGTGATCGACTTGCTCTTCTCACTCGATGTTGACTGAATGCTGACGGGATCCTGAGACCTGCACGCTGGATGTTGAGTTGTGTGGAACGGCTCGACCTGCTGCGGATCCGGCTTGGGGGCTTGGAGGCGTTGCTCAGGCGAGGGGTGACGAGATTTCCAGCAGGTCGATGGCGGGTTGTCGGTTGCAGAAGATTGTTGCCAGTCGGCCGTAGGTGACCCCTCCGACCGGCATTTTGAAGTAGTTGGCCAGTTCCTCCCCTGCGGTGATTTTCAGAATGGCGCCCAGGTCGATGTGCCGCAGGACGTTGTGGTTGATCAGGACGCGGCCGAGGGGAATCTTGCCCTCGATGATCTGGTCGCGGACCGCCCGGGTGACGTACTCGAAGTGAAACCGGATGACACCGAACTGGACCACGGTCTCGGTTCCCTGCTTCAGCAACAGAATTTTTCGTGAGTATTCGTCGCCATCCAGTTTGCTGTCGAGGACGCGCACGTCGACCGTACAATTGTGGTAGGTCTCCATGGCGATCGTCATGTGGTGGTCATGCGCCAGCATGGACTTGTAGGGCTCGGGCGTGAGTGCCGCAGGAGTGTGTTCAACTCGCAGAAAGAGCTTGTCCGAACCAGGGAAAATGTTCGTCAGCGAGTTCAGTTCGTCATGTGGATTCATCGTTCAGCTATATCCGAGGATTGTGACTCGTCTCGACACCCAGCGCATGAATGGATTTTGCCTGTGTCCCTCCGACAGCACAAGTGACACCTGTCACCCGCCCACGCTGGCAGGCCACTTTAAGGGGTCAATGAGTGCTGATTTCCTGACCGTCCGCAAATGCGGTGCGCTGAGGATGTCGGGCGGTGCACCGCTTCGATTCCCGCATGCCGGTCGGCGAAGTATGGTGGAGCGACGCGATTCACTGGGGCCAGATGTCCCGGCACGTCAGGCGGTCATCAGGCGTCATGAGCAGAGAGAATTCGATGAGTACTGACAAGCAGATACAGCAATTCCTGTCGGGCAGTCCGCACGCCATTGTGGGGGCCTCGCGGAATCGTGCGAAATATGGGAACAAGGTGCTGCGCGCATTCCAGCAGACCGGTCGCCCTGCGTTCCCCGTCAATCCGGTGGCGGATGTTGTGGAAGGAGAAAAAGCCTACGCTGACCTGGCGTCGCTGCCAGAGCCTGTCTTTGGCGTCAGTATCATTACTCCGCCCGAAATTTCCGAGCAGATCATCGAGGATGTGGTCCGCCTGGGAATCAGGCATGTCTGGTTTCAGCCCGGCGCCGAATCGGATGCGGCAGTCCGTCGGGCCGAACATTCGGGGCTGAATGTCATTCACGGGGGACCGTGTATCCTCGTCGCACTGCGCTATCGAGAAGGTTGAGTGAGGGGGGACTCGGTCGCACTCCGTGCACTCAGTTTGATGGACTCCATGCGATGTGCTCCCTGCGGTCATCGGGCGTGTCCGACGCTGTCCCGTCTTTCCCGGTGACGCAAGTTGGCGGCACGATTTCCATCCTCGCATCAATGTGGCAGAATGCTCAGCCATGCATAAGCGAGGTCTTATCCCCCCGGTCGGCTTCGCTGTCTTCGCACACGTTGGCCCGTGTTGATTGTCCGTGTTGAAAGTGACTCGACTGGAGTTTGTCATGAGGTGTCTGTCTCGGCGAGATTTTCTGTCGACCTCTCTGGCCGCCGGAGCGGTCGCACTTCTGCCGTCTGCTGCCACTGCAGCGGAAACACCGGTGGAACCGATCATCGATATTCATCAGCACACGAACTATCGGGAGCGAACGAACGCACAACTGGCCGCTCATCAACGGGCCATGGGGGTGACCCAGACGATTCTGTTGCCAGCCGGTTCGTCGGTGAAGCGGCCTTCGACGGGGGACGGCATCCACAACACGCTCGGGGGTGTCGGGGCAGGGGGGAACGAGACCGCCCTGACCATGGCGCGACAATATCCCAAGGAGTTCTTTTTCGGTGCGAACGAAGTCACCGATCTGCCGGAAGCCCGGGCCGAGATCGCCAAGTACCTGGATCTGGGTGGAATCATCATCGGTGAGCAGAAGTTCGGGCTCGAACTCGACTCGCCCGCAAGTCAGGAACTGTATGCTCTCGCGGCGGACTATCAGGTTCCGATCCTGATGCATCTTCAGCATGGAACATACAACCTCGGCTTTGAGAAACTTCCCAGGATGCTGGAAAAGTTTCCCAAGACGATCTTCATCGGCCATGCGCAAACGTGGTGGGCCAATATCGACAAGAATCATACCAATCAGAAGGATCTGTACCCGAAAGGGAAAGTCACCCCCGGGGGGCTGACGGATCGTTATCTGGCGGATTACCCGAATATGTTTGCAGACATGTCGGCGGGGTCGGGATTGAACGCGTTGACGCGAGATGAAGAGCACGCCCGTGGCTTCCTCGATCGCCATCAGGAAAAGATTCTGTACGGCAGCGACTGCGATGACCGAGTCGGTTCCGGGCCTGCCTGCCAGGGGGCTCAGACCATCGCCGCGATCCGCAAACTGGCGCCAAACAAAGAGGCAGAACGAAAAATCCTGTACGAAAACTCTAAGAAGCTCTTCAAGCTGACTTGAAGATACAAACCGGTCGATGAGTTCGATCTCCCCCCCGGTGACCGCGTGCCTGTTGCCGGCGTGTCCGGGGTGAGTCATCGTTCAGCGAATGCAAATGGGGCACGGTTCGCACTCGGCCGATGCGGCGTCCGAACAGTAGGGAAATCCCTTCGCATGGAAGGGGAGGAAGTGTCGGACCGAGAGGGATTCTTCTCGCGGAGGGCTGCGTGTTTGCTGAACACTTCCCACCGACTTACACTTGAGGCGGAAACCTCAACTCGAAAGAAAGTGTGCTCATGTCAGCCTCGCCGTATGTCGTCAATGTCACCCGTGAGACGTTCCAGCAGGACATCGTACAGAAGTCGATGGAAGTGCCGGTCGTCATCGATTTCTGGGCTCCCTGGTGCAATCCCTGTCAGCAACTGGCACCGATTCTGGAAGGTCTGGCGGACGAGATGTGGGGGAAGTTCATCCTCGCCAAAGTGAACACCGACGAACAGCCCGAGATCGCGCAGGCATTCCGCATCGAGTCGTTACCGACCGTCTTCGCGATGATTCAGGGGCAACCTGTCGATCAGTTTGCCGGAGCGCTGACGGCCGAGCAGGTGCGTGAGTGGGTCAGCCGATTGCTTCCTTCGCCCACGCAGCAACTCGCGCAAGAGGCGATGGCCTTGATCGAATCCGACCCGAAAGGAGCCGAAAGCAAATTCCGTGAAGCGCTCATGTTGTCACCCGATGAAGACTCGCTGAAGATCATGCTGGCTCGCGTTGTTCTGACGCAAGGGCGACTTGACGAGTGTGCGACGATCATTGAGGAGCTGGAAAAGCGGGGCTTCCTCGAACCCGAGGCCGAGCGGGTGAAGTCGGAACTCGACGTGCGACGTACTGCTGCGGAAAGTGGTGGCGTCGACGCAGCCCGGAAAGCAGCGGAGGCTGACCCCACGAATCTGACGCTCCAGATTCATCTGGCAGAAGCCTATGCGGCGTCGCAACAGCATCGCAAAGCACTGGAGCTTTGTCTCGGCATCGTCCAGAATGATTTCGGTGAAGCACGAGCCGAAGCCAAGACCACCATGGTCAAGATCTTTGACATGCTGGGGCCGGCTTCCGAGCTGACGGGCGAATTCCGACGCAAACTTGCAACCGCCCTGTACTAGTAGATGGCCACGATTCGATCCTGGGGTCGGATGTTACTGCGTCGTATTCCTGGAAGATTCTGCGGAGGCTTGCTTTTGAATGCAGGGCCGAGCACTGCATGACCGCGGACGGCCATACAGTGGCATCGAAACCGTGGCCTACGAAACCGTGGCTGCGAACTTTTATTCGTGACAACGCACGAGCCGTTGCGAGCCTGATGACATTGCTGCCGATGATCGCCGAGGTCCCGTTTCGCGCCGCTGCGATGGGAGCGTTACTTGCGCTTCTCGCCGCGGGCAGCGTCATGGTCTGGTACGGCCTGCTTCAGCGCTGGTGGAGTCACCAGCCGCTGCTGGAGCCTGAGCCGGGTTCCCGGGCCCGCTGGTACAGTCCCGCCAGCCTCGGAGCTGTCTACCTCGCTTTGCTGTTTACTTGCATGAGCCTGCTTCCTCGCATTTCGGGGGGGGCGTCAACCGAGGCCTCGTCCCCGACTCTCGATTCGATCCTGACCTTTGCGGGGATCGCGGTGGCGATTGTGGTCGTCCTGCCGTCGGTGCTGGTGTGGTCAGGTCCGTCGGGGAGGGAACTGGGGCTGACAACAGAGCGTCTGACGGATCAGGTACGGGTCGGGATCAAGGGGTATCTCGCCGCGGTGATTCCGATGGCTGTGTCGATGGCGGCCACCCTTCCTTTCCGGGGGGTAGAGAATCAGCACTCGCTCTTAAAGCTGCTCAAGACATCTCCCGGTCTGGGGACCGTTCTGGCGATTGTGGTGTCTGCTGTTGTGGCGGCACCTCTGCTGGAAGAACTTCTTTACCGGGTGATCCTGCAGGGGTGGCTCACGTCGTTTTTACCGGCGGTGATCGCAATTCCGGTCGTGGCGATCGTGTTCTGTCTGGTTCATGGATGGCGTGACGGGTTGGCGCTATTGCCATTGGCGTTCATTCTCGGTTACGTTTTTCACCGCCGACACAGTTACATTTCAGTCGTCGTGATCCATGCGCTATTCAATGCCACGAATCTGACTTTGCAATTGCTGTCCCCTGACGCTCAATCATAATCACCGTCACGAACGCGCTGTCTGCCCGGGCCTGCTTCGCGATTGCGAAGGGTTGAAATGGAGCGGAACCGTCTGTGAATCCAAAGGACATGGCGAATCCGTGTCCTGATTTTATCCAGGAATTGACAATGAATTTCCCTCCCGTTGAAGAGCAACTTGCCATCCTTCGCCGCGGTGTCGACAAGATTGTTCCCGAAGAGGAACTCGCCGCGAAGCTGACGAAAAGCCGCGAAACGGGGCAACCGCTGCGAATCAAGTACGGGATCGATCCGACAGGGATCGACGTGCATCTGGGGCACACGGTTCCCCTGCGCAAGCTGCGACAGTTTCAGGAATTGGGGCATCAGGCGGTCATCATCATCGGCAACTACACGGCGATGGTCGGGGACCCCAGTGGTCGTGATCAGGCCCGTGCAAAGAAATTGAGCGAAGCGGACGTCGAAGCGAATGCCCGCGACTACCTGACCCAGGTCGGCAAGGTGGTCGATATTTCCAGGGCAGAAGTCCATCGCAACGGCGACTGGTTTGCGAAGATGAGCTTCGCGGACATCCTTCAGTTGTGTGGCAAGATCACGGTCGCTCAATTGCTGACGCGGGACGACTTCGCCAAGCGATACGCCAATCAGTCGCCGATCTATCTGCATGAATGCCTTTACCCCATGATGCAGGCGTGGGATTCGGTGGTGATTCGAGCGGATGTGGAACTGGGGGGCACCGAACAGCTTTACAGCTTTATGCTCGCACGAGATCTCCAGCGAGATCAGAACATGCCTCAGCAGATCGGCATTATGTCCCCCATTCTGGTGGGGATCGATGGCGAACAGAAGATGGGGAAGAGTCTCGGCAACTACATCGGCATCTCGGAATCGCCGTTCGACATGATGAAGAAGTTCATGCAGATTCCTGATGCGACGATGCAGATTTACTACAACCTGCTGACAAGTATTTCGCTGGAAGAAGTGAACGCGATTCTGGCGGGGCACCCGAAGGAGGCGAAAGTCCGCCTGGCCAAAACGGTGATCGCGGGTTACTACTCGCAGGAACTTGCCAACGAAGCGGCCGAACGATGGCAGCGTGAAGTCGGGGGGGGTGAACTGCCGACCGACATCCCGGTCGTGAAGCTGGATCTGGCGGCTCTTGCCGCTCAGCTTCCGCAGTATCAGGCCGATCTGGCGAATGGGAAACTGGTCGCTCCGCAGTTGCTGAAAGCGGCTGGACTAGTGGCTTCGACGAGTGATGCGATGCGGTTGATCGCCCAAGGGGGGGTCACGATTTATGAAGCCGATCAGCCGACGATCGTCAGTGATGCAAAGGCGGCGATTGAACTCAAAACCGGAATGCTGGTTAAGGCGGGAAAAAAGAAGATCGCCCGCCTGGAAATTGTGTAAGCGGAGCGGTCCTCAGGGACTCATGTGATGAGAGATTCAGAGAGCCCAGTCTGTCCATCGTGGTCAGGCTGGGTTCTAACTTTGAGTTCATGTACGGATCCGGTGAAATGCGGGTCGGGTCTCGTCTTTCGGTAGATGGATTACGCCATCGTTTGAATGGTTGCCAGGTCGGCGACGAGCAGCTCACGATCGTGGCGTTCGGTCACCTGCTCAGCCATCGCGATCGCCAGAGCGAGGTGCTGCAGAGCGTTATCGAGCTCGCCGGCCAGTCGATAGCTCCTTGCCAGAGCCTCGTGAGCGTAGCCGAGATAGAACGGGGCTAAACTGGAACTGTACGAGAGACAGATCCGGGCATGACGAATGGCCTCCGCAGCATTCCCCAGAACGACCTGGATTCGCGATGCCTGCCAATAGCCGATGGAAATGTTCTGACTCGTACAGTCAGCTCGTTGCTGCCAGTGGTAGATTGACGCCTGATTCAAGGCTACCATCAGTTGATCTTCTGCGGGCGTGCGCTCTTTCTTTTCGATCAGATCCCACGCCTGATTGAAGCAGTGTGCCGCGAAATATCTGTGTGCTGCTGCCACATCGAAGTCGATACATCCCGCCATCGCGCTGTCTCCTGGCCGGCCGGGGAGGGGAGTGGCCTTTGGCTATTGCAGGGTCAACTGCCATGACACACCAAAACGGTCGTTCAGCCAGGTGAACTTCTGACTGAAGCCGTAGTTCCCCGGTGGCATGAGAATCTGCCCGGCCTCTGACAATTTCGCAAACGTGTTGTCGAACTCGGCCTCATCGGCGCATTCGACGAACAGCGATGTGGACGGTGTGAATTTGAAAGCATGCGGGATCGGGGAATCGATGCACATCATGGGATGGCCACCGAGCAGAAAGTCTGCTTTTTTGACACTTCCCGCGGCCCCGGGGCCTTCTTTGCCATAGCGTTCGATTGCCTGGACTTCGGACCCCTCGAACAACGAGACATAAAAGTTCATCGCCTCTTCGGCTTTACCTTCGAACATCAGGAACGTCGCTATCGATTTCGCCATGCGTGAATGCTCCTGTCGCTGCTTTGCAGACGCGGTTGTCGTTCAGAATTATTCCCAGCAGGGGGAGGTGTAAACCAGGCCGAAACGCTTCAGCATTCACCGGGAACCATGACCATCCAGCTTACGCCGTAGCGGTCTGTCAGCATTCCGTAGCGGGGGGACCAGAATGTTTGACTTAAGGGCATCTGCACGGTTCCTCCTTCCGAGAGCGCCGCGAAGGCACGATCGGCTTCGTCCTCGGTAGGGACGGACAAGGAAAGGGAGAAACCGGTGAACTTCGTCTGGTCATCGCATCCGTCAGAAGCCATTAAACAGGTTTCGCCAATGGAGAAGGAACAATGCATGACCTTCGATTCAAACCCGGGTTGGAGCACGCCCGGCGGAGGGGGTTCCGGACTATCACTAAACCGCATCACCATGCCGACCTTGGCACCCACCGCTTCGCGATAGAATTCGAGAGCCTCTTCACAGCGGCCGGCGAAAAATAGATAAGGGGTCACCATCGTCTGAGGCATTCTTCTCTCCAACATGTAACGAAACGAGCGACATGGTCGAAAGCCCGAACGTGTCTTCACACTACAGTCGAAAACCGAATCGCGAAATCGACAGGATTCGGATTTCAGAACAAACCACGGGTTGATCTCACCGGACTGGCCCTCCAGGGAGAGGGAAGTCCCGCAGGTGAGTCCGGTGTCCTTGTCGGAAATTTTTAATTGGTGTCTTCCGTGGTGATCGTTGTAAGTTCTTTTCAATAATTGGGTTGAGGCTGGCTTTGGGGTTCGGTTGTGCCTGCGGATGTGGCTGGAGGGGCGGCGGCGGAGAGGCGACTTGCGCGCGAATTGGCCTCTATTCCTGCCAAGGTCGTTTCCCTATAGAATTGCGAACTCGGCAACGTGGCCGAAACGACTCAGGGTCGCCATGTTGGGCGGGCTCTGCCGGATCCTTCACACCTTGTTGTTTTGATTAACCCATGTTTGACCAGCGGTTTATTCGCAATTTTTCGATTGTCGCTCATATCGATCACGGCAAGAGCACTCTGGCTGATCAGTTGTTGCTGAAAAGTGGAGCCATCACGCAGCGGCAATTCCGCGAACAGATTCTCGACGACCTGAAGGTGGAACGCGAACGAGGGATCACGGTCAAAGCGCGTGCCGTTGCCATCAACTACACGGTGGACGGTCAGGAATACGAGCTGAACCTGATCGACACTCCGGGGCACGTCGACTTCCATTACGAAGTCTCACGCAGCTTAGCCGCTTGTGAAGGGGCGTTACTTCTGGTTGATGCCTTTCAAGGGGTGCAGGCTCAGACCGTCGCGAACGCCTACGCGGCGATCAACATGGATCTCGAAATCATTCCCGTCCTGAATAAGATCGACCTGCCGGTGACCCGCGTGGACGAGGTCCTGGAAGAAATTGAAACGGTGGTGGGACTGGACACGGAAGGGTGCCTGCGCGTCAGTGGAAAATCCGGGCTGGGGATCGAAAGCGTTTTCAAAGCGATTGTCGAACGCATGCCCGCACCGAAGGGGGATCCGGCCGCACCCCTTAAGGCACTGGTCTTCGACAGTAAGTATGACCATTACCGCGGGGTGGTGACGTACGTCCGAGTCAAAGAAGGAACCATTCGTAAAGGCCAGAAGGTTTACTTCATGAAGGCGGGAACGTCTCATGAGGTCCTCGAACTGGGTCAGTTCCGTCCTGATATGGTTCCCTGCGATGATCTGGGGCCCGGTCAGGTCGGTTACATCGTCACGGGAATCAAGGTTCTCGGTAACGTGCATGTGGGAGATACCGTTACGGACTTCCATCATCGCACGCCGACGGCTTTGCCAGGTTACGAAGTGCCACAGCAGATGGTATTCTGCGGGATGTATCCCATCGACGCGACCGACTTCGAGCGTCTGCGGGAAGAACTTCAGAAGATGAGTCTGAATGACGCCAGCTTCTCGTTCGCGCCTGATACGTCCGAGGCATTGGGATTCGGTTTCCGCTGCGGGTTCCTCGGAATGCTGCATATGGAGATCATCCAGCAGCGTCTGGAAGAAGAAGCCAACGTCGACCTGATTCAGACAGCGCCCAACGTGACCTACCAGTTGAAGCTGCGCGGGGGTGAACTCGTGATGGTCGATAACCCGCAGCAGGTCCCTGATTCAGGGCAGATCGAAGAATTTGGTGAGCCGATTGCGAAGGTGGTCTTCATTCTGCCGTCGGATCGAATCGGCCCGATCATGCAGCTCTGTGCCGATCGACGTGGTGTGTACATCACAACCGAATTCCTTGGCCCGCAGCGTGCGCAGCTCATCTATGAACTGCCTCTGGCGGAAATCGTGTTCGACATGTACGACAAGCTGAAAAGCATCACGGCCGGTTACGGCACGATGAACTATGAAGTTATCGGCTACCGATCTGCCGATTTGGTGAAGATGGATATCCTCGTGAAGGGCGAGAAGGTCGATGCGCTGGCCTGTATCGTCCACCGAACCCAGGCGGAACGACGCGGTCGTGCTCTGTGCAAAAAGCTGAAGGAAGAGATCTCACGCCATCAGTTTGAAATTCCGATTCAGGCCGCACTGAGTGCCCGCATTATCGCCCGTGAAACGATCTCGGCTGTCCGTAAGGATGTGACCAGTAAGTGCTACGGTGGGGATATCTCCCGTAAGCGGAAGCTGCTCGAGAAGCAGAAAGAGGGCAAGAAGCGGATGAAACAGTTCGGCCAGGTCGAAATTCCGCAGAAGGCCTTCCTGTCGGTTCTCGACGTCGCCAAGGAAGAATAGGCGTTTCGCGTGCTGATATGTCGTAGTCGCCATCTCACTCAGCAACGCGTGATGGTTGTCGAGCTGAGGGAGAGACCGGTCACGTCGGAGAGGTCGCTGGCGGTCACGGTATACCGACTTCTTTAGCGGCTCAGTCGTTGCTCCCTACCGACACAGGGTCGGTGGAGAGCGGGTTTGTTCGTGGTGTACCGGCGTCTTGGCGGCTCAATCGTTGCTCCCTACCGACGCAGGTTCGGTGGAGAGCGGGTTTGGTCGTGGTGTACTTGGCGTCTTAGCGGCTCAATCGTTGCTCCCTACCGACGCAGGTTCGGTGGAGAACGGATTTGTTCGTGGTGTACCGAGGTCTTAGCGGTTCAGTCGTGCCTGTACTCTTTGGTCTCGGGTCGTGCCGCTTCCCAAGCACGGATGCCACCCTTGGCTCGCCTGAGCAATACTCGTGTTCTTGGGATCAGCAAAGTCAGAACTTCGCTCATTCTCTGGCCGCTTCCGACAATTATTGCTGCGCCTGTCCTTAGCGGGGTGACCACATTCCCGGGGTCACGATCAGTTCCGGCAGGTCAAAGGACTCGGATTGAATTGCATTGAACAGGTCTGGAGGCAGTGGACCTCTTTCGAACCGAGCCAGGTTCTCCTCGACCTGCTCGACGGTCTCAACTCCGACCAGGACGCTGGTGACCGCGTCTTGGCTCAGGAGGTATCGCAGCGCCAGTTCGGCCAGATCGATTCCCGCGCCACGCGACAATTGTTCGAGTCGTCGTCGTGCGGGGATGACCGCCTGGAGTTCTGCGGGGATATCTCGTTCCGGCATGACCAGCAGCCCTTGGAGAAACGCGCTGCGAATGAAGACGGCGACTTCGCGAGCGGCGGCATCGCGGAAGATGCCGCTACTCTCGTGTCGCCGGTCAAGCAGATTGGCCGGAAGCTGCAGGGCTGACATCAGGCCTGATTCGACATAGCTGTGAGGCGGACCGGGGAAGTGAGCACACGAGACCCCGACATAACGCAGTTTGCCCGATTCCTGCAGTGATTCCAGAGCTGGGCGATGAACGGCGTCTGTCTCGCGATGAAACAGGACGATTGGCAGACAGTCGAGCTGCAGTCGTTGGCGAGAACTCTCGACCGAGGCTTCCAGGGCGGCTCTGGCGAGGGCGGGGTCAGCCAGCTCTTCGAGGGTAAGCGGCTTAAACTTCGTCACCACGGTCACCCGGTCAGTCACCTTTAATTCGCGGAGTGCGCGACCGAGGATCTCTTCACTGTTCCCGTACGCGGCGGCGGTGTCGAAGCAATTGACACCCCCTTCGATCGCCGCCGTGAGGATCTTGAGGACGTCACGATAATCCGGCTGCCCGGTTCGATTGGCGACTCCGTACGGGAGCCCGAACTGAACCGTACCCAACATCAGCCGCGAAAGCGAAATGTTCTTCCAGGTCGAATTCATCATCGGCAGAGGATTCTCGCAAAGGGGCTCAGGATTCTGTCGGCTTTCGCATGAAGGGGTGGAACACGGCGCTGGCGAGCGTTCCGACGACAATCCCCACGACAAGCGAACTGGGGACGATCCAGACAATGCTCTTCGTCCCGAAATTGATCCCCAGATCCTCAGCGAACGCGATGACAATTGCGGTCGCGGTGCTCGCGATCAGACCGAGCCAGGCGCCGGGGGCGTTGGACCATCGCACAAACAGTGCGAGGAAGAACAGCACGAAGAGTGGTGCGGTGAGCAGGTTCACAATCTTGTAAGAGCGCTCGACGAGATTACCTGCAATCAGCGTGTTCAGCAGGCTTAACAACACCGCAATGGTCGCGATAATCCAGGTGAGCCACTTCAGGCGGCGGACGGCGGCCTCACTGGACGTATCGGCTCCTCGGCCCCGTGAGACGAAGTCCCGTTCGAGCACGGCACAGGCCGAGTTGACACCGGACGACAGGCTGGAGAGAGCGGCCGAGAGAATCGCGGCGAGGACGATACCCGACAGGCCCGCCGGCATTTTTGTCATGATGAAATGCGGGAACAGCTTGTCGCCGTTCGCGGCGATGGTCATTCCGGAAGGGATGTCGGAGGCATGTGCCCGGTAATAGCCCAGTAGTGCCACGCCGGTGAGTCCCAGGAGCAGGCTGACGGTGATGTCGGTCAGTTGTGCGATTGCCATCGTTCGTCTGGCCGCGGCCGCGTCCCGCGTCGACAGAAATCGCTGGATGGACATCTGGTCGGAACCATTGGTGCAGACGTACCACAAAGTTGTGGACAGAACGAGCATGCCAAACGAGACTCGTTTACTCGGATCGAACCCCCAGCTCATCGGCTGCCAGTTCTCTGGCCAGGCCTTCGGCCACCATTCCGCGACGCCTCCCATATCGGCCGTGATCACGGCGACTGTGAGGATCGCTCCTGCGAGCATGGTGACCGACTGAATGGCGTCTGTCATGACGACCGCTTTGATGCCGCCTGACGATGAGTAGATTGCAGTGATGACTCCCAGCGCCACACACAGCCAGGGGGTCCAGGTGTGGTCCAGCTTGAGTAGCGGAACGATGACGACGTCGGTTGTGGCATACAGAATCGTGGCCATCCAGCCGAGTCGCAGCAGGAGAAACACCGAGGCGCCCGCGAGTCGAATACTTGTTCCTAATCGCTTCTCCAGCAGTTCGTAGGCGCTGGTGACAGGCTGCTTCATGAGGAGCGGAATTAAACCGAAACCGACAATGACGAAGATCAGCGGATGACTGGCAAGCTGGGTGAGCATCATCGGGCCGTTGGCGACCATCTCGCCCGGCGTCCCGAGATACGACAGCGTGCTGACCAGAGTGGCGAAGAGTGACAGCCCCAGCGCAATGGGAGACATGCGTCGTCCCCCCAGCAGGTAGTCGTCAGCCGATTTGTTCTGGCGCGAGTAGTAGGCTCCCACCGCGAGCATAAGGAGAGCGTACCCGGCGAGGACGATCCAATCTAATAACCGCATGCGAGATTGCTCCGACTGACTTGCCTTAATCACCCATTGCTGTCGTTACCAGGAAAATTTGATCCTGGTCCAGCGAATTCCACAGACACCCTGTTCCACGCACCAGTGCGTCACCAGGACCGTTCCATCGTTGAGCTGAATTCCCGTGGGGAATCCGAACTGGAAGCTGGCCAATTCGTCGACGCCGGTGGCCCCGGCTGCGGGCCGGTCGCGGAATTCCTGCGCGTCGTAGAGCAACCCTTCTTCGACGACGGTCCAGGACGTTTCCGTAAAGCGGACCAGAGCCATCACGACGCCCTGCTGTCCGTAGCGACGGTTGTAGAGTACCAGCAGTCGATCGTCCCCCAGCGGAACAAATGACATCGTCTGGCCGCGGATTCCGGTCGACTCAAACGGGCCCCATGTCCAGCCGTTGTCGTGTGAAAGACAAAAACTGTTGCATTGATCACGGTAATCACCCAGGGTTAAGGTCCATGCCGTCGCCATGACGACCCCCGGCGAGACTTCGTTGATCTTCTGCTCCCAGAAACCGAATTTGTCCTGAGGGTCGCGGAAGACCGTGCGACGATGAGGCCATGTCAGACCACCATCATCCGAGATGACCACGAACACTTCTTCGCCCAGGCGTGCTTTATCTGCCAGCAACGCTCCCGGAGCGAGTAGCCGGCCAGAAGTGAGGGGCCTGATGGAGTGGGACACTTCGATGGGGCAGTCGGGCATCGGAAGGGCCCTGACGGGGGACCAGGAATGGCCGTTATCCGTCGACTGACAAAAAACGGATTCGCCTTGTCGTTCACCGAATCGGTCTTCCTGATTGGCCCAGTACCGCGTCCCGTAGGCGTAGATCGTCTTGCCATCTTTGGACAGGCTGAGCTTCAGTGCATTCGCCGACGGGGGATGATCGGAAGCGGCCAGCAGTTCCCCCTCGCGTTGCCAGGTTTTCCCGCCATCGCGGGATCGGGCCCAATCCGTTCCACCCCGCACATACTGACCACCGCCGACGCTGAAAGAGCAGAGGAGATCTCCGTCGGGAAGCTGCACCGCCTGAGGAAACGCCGACTCACGCTCGTCGATGCGGCCGGTTCCGAGTATCGAAAGAGAAGGCAAGTTGTAGTTCCTTAAACGGACCGGACGAATTCGGGCTGAGAGTTCCCTCGGGCGAATCGAAGGAGAAATTGATTGGCGGTCGGAACGATGTTCATCTTGTCTGGCTTGCTCGTGTCAGGTGTGGGCAGTGTCGATTACGAAGTGGGTCTGCAACATGACTGGAAGGTCGCATGGTGCAGATGCTCGGCAGGAGGGACTGTGGGGGCAGATGCGGCGTGCGAATGGAGTGAGGGTTGCGCCAGGTCGTGGCTTGTTGCCTCTCACATCGGGCAATCAAAGTCGCCTTGTGATTGCGAGAACGGTTTGGTGCAGGGCCTGTTGTCAAAGTGGGCTCGTTCGATGGACCCGGCGGCAGGAATGGCGGCCTGCGGTGGGTCACCTGACCGGGTTGCGGTGCGGTTAGCCCCAGGCGGGCCATGATGCAGTGGTCGAATGCGATCATGACGGCCATGCTGAATGGGTTCCTTCGTCACCAGGGTGCTTAACTTGTGCTCTCTGACGGTTTCGACCACGATGGATTTTGTACACAATGATTTGAACGTCGATCGGTATCAAGTGTCCTGCCCCGGTTTCTCGGTCGCGATGAGCGAAAAGAGGTGAGGGTTCTGTGATCGCTTCCAGTGATAGAACGGCATTCTGCTTTCCTGTTCCTGCTTTCAAAGTCGGGGTCGCCGGCCTCCTGAGTCACAGACAGAGGTTCGTTCGTTAGAGATCGGTCAACACGATCGGAGGGCGGTCATGAGTCGCTGGCGATGTGTCCTTGAGCTTGATTCCCGGCGGCAGCGCATCAGCGGAAGTACCCAGGGGTTACTCGAGGCGATCGACCGTGCTGCGGATTTACGAATCGCGACCGAGTTTCTGCATAATGAGCATATTGATGTTCATTCAGCGAGTTCTGAACGGATTCGCGAGGTGGCGGAATTCGGAGTGACCTACTCAATCGATCACCGGTGGGCCGCAGGGATCATGCATTTGCGGCAGCCCATTGAGCTTCCCGCTGGATTCGGGCCGCGGCCATCAATGTCCTTCTTTGTTTACAACCAGGACGGCACGCAGGGGATCGCCCGACCCTATCTGGATGGTCAATCGCGAGACGGGGTACGGGGTAGTGCACCCGTTTTTCCGCCCGAGCAGATGCCGAAATACCATGCGATCGATCAGTGGGACGCGGGGACCAACGCCCCTTCCCATAATTTTATTTATGACTTCGATCACTTTCGTTACTGCGTGAATGACTCCTGGCGAGAAGTTCTCTACCACTCGTCAACAGGAGACGTTCTTGCGGGATCGCTGGCGGAACTTGTGGATGCCTTCTCGACAGGCTGTTCCATCAAGCTGGGAATCGTTGGTCTGTGTGACGATCTTCACGAGGATGCCTCAGCTGTGTTGGAGTATACCGTCTATGTGCAGGGCGGTTCTGCCTATTACTACACCGATCAGAAGCTGATGATTATCGGCACTCACCCCGTGGTGCGAGTCTCTCCGCAGATCCCTTTGGAATACCGTTCCGGAAATTGGGATTTCGGATGGGTGATGTTGCGAAGTGACGGACATGTGGTGTATCGCAGGTGTGATCCCTACACGCTTCAATTTAGCGACCATGTCCTGCGAAAGGGGGTTCGCTGGTTCGTGAGGTGATGGGCGAGTCTCTCGTTCTCAGCATGCTGTAACTGAAGAGAAATCGGCAGCATGGAGGTCCGTCATTGCTGGATACGGATTAGCGGAAGAAGCGAGAACGTTGTTCGACTGACGTTGAGTCTGTGACATAACGAAGGGCGTTGTCCCCAAACGCCGAATCACGATTTTTGTCGTTGAGGTGAATGAGATGAACGAAATTCAACTTCGAACTTCGAAGATCTCGGACCAATCGTTCAGAGCTGACTGTGCGCACGCCGGGATGATTGGCACAATGGCGCACCACACTGTCCCCTCTCAATCTTGCTGGAGAGATACGATGACGCGGTTTGGCCTCGTTGGACTGTATTGTCTACTTGCGATTCCAGTAGTGGCCGATGACTGGCCACAGTTTCGCGGTCCCAACTGTTCAGGGGTTTCTCAGACCAGCGCGCCGTTGCCTGTCGAGTTTTCTGACACCGAAAAGGTGAAGTGGTCGACCAAGCTGGGGGATGGAATTGGTAGCCCGATCGTCGTTGCTGGCAGGGTTTATACCTCTGCGATGATCGATCCGCAGACGGTGGGGGTGGTTGCTCTTGACGCCAGGACAGGAGAAAAACTCTGGACAAGATCGTGGCCGATTGGTGACGTAGACGAGATTCATCTCACCAATAGTCACGCGGGAACCACGCCCGCGGCGGATGAAGAGCGGGTCTACTTCTACTTTTCGACGCTCGGTATGGTGGCGCTGGACGCGAAAACCGGTGAGGATGTCTGGCATCGGCCGCTCCCTGTCCCCTACTTCATTTTCAAGTGGGGAGCGGGAATGTCACCCGTGCTCACCAAAGACCTGGTACTTTTCTGCCAGGATGATGATCTTCATCCCGCGATGTACGCCTTTGATAAGAAGACAGGCGAGATCCGCTGGCAGGACGACCGCAATGATATGGCGGTGAACTATTCGCACCCCGTGATCTGCGAGACACCCACTGGGGAAGAAGTCGTCGTTGCCGGAACAGGACTGCTGATTGGATACGATCCCGCGACGGGCGAGCGTCTGTGGTCTGCCCGCACGCTGCTGCGCAATATCAAGACGACACCGGTGTCGCGAGATGGAATCATTTACATTTCCCTTCAAAGTAAAGGGATCGCCAGTCAATGGCTGGCATCGATCGATAAGACAGAGACCGGGAATAACGACGACAAAATTTCCCGTGATGAAGTGCAGAGATTCTTTGGTAAACGTCCTGTCCCGGAAGCGTTCTACAAGAAAACGTTTGAGCGGGGCGACCTGAACGGTGATGGTGTCCTCGAGGGACGTGAGCTGGATGTCGCCTTTCTGCCTCCGGGCAATGCGGCAGGTGCTGCCTTTGATTCAAAAGTGCCAGAGGATGAATTTGTCATCGCGGTCAAAGGTGGTGGCCGGGGCGATGTCACTAAGACACACGTGCTGTGGAAGCACCCCACGAAACATACGGACCACATTGTTTCGCCTCTGGTCGTCGGGGACCGCATGCTCCTGATCAAAGGAGGCGGAATCGCCACCTGCTTTGACGTGAATGAAGGAAAACGGATTTACGGCCCCGGCCGTATCAATAATGGAGGCGAATATTTTGCCTCTCCCGTGTATGGCGATGGCAAGATTTACATCGCAGGAGAGAACGGCAAGATTGTCGTCTTGCGAGATGCGCCGGAACTGGATGTCCTGGCGATTAATGAGATGGGTGATTCAATTCTGGGAACGCCCGCAATTGCTGATGGTGCCTTGTTTGTTCGTTCTCGAACGGCTCTGATGCGAATCGAATAGCCATGGTTACCCAATACGTCGACCTGCCGATTTGATGCTGATTTAACTCAGTCCCTCCGCCCCGCTACCTGATTTCAGGAACCTTCCGACGATGAGAAAGAGTAAGACGCTCGCACGGATCCGTAAGGGTGAAACCGTCAGGATGTGCTGCCTCGGCCATTACATGCCCTTCTTCGTAAAGCATGCGGCCCACGCCGGGTTTGACTGCATCTGGCTGGACATGGAACACCGTGGTTTCACTGACCGCGATGTGCAGGCGCTGCTGGTTCAGTCGCATCTTCACGATATCGACATCATGGTCCGCCCCACGACTCTCGAGAAGACGGCTCTCTACCGGTATCTCGAAGACGGGGCCGCGGGGCTGATGATTCCGCATGTGAACACGGCCGAAAAGGCGCGCATGCTGGTCGACGCGGTGAAGTTTCCTCCTCTGGGCGATCGAGGCTTGGACGGTGCAGGTCTGGATGCTGACTATTTCACTGGTGACGTCGATGCGTTTGTGAAACACGCGAATCAGGAAACGTTTCTTGTCGTGCAGATCGAGACTCCACAATCGCTGAAGAATCTGGATGAGATCACGTCCGTTCCTGGGGTCGATGGGCTCTTCATCGGTCCGGGCGACATGAGTCTGCGACTCAAGCTGGGACCCAGCGAAATCACGATGGAATCGACGTACGAACTGGTTGCCGACGCGTGCAAGCGGCACGGCAAGGCCTGGGGGGCTCCCGCAGCGACTCCGGAAATTCTGAAACGCCGGCAGCAGCAGGGGGGGCAACTGTTGAATCACGGCGGTGATTTCGGCGCCATCCTCAGGATGCTGAAGGAATGTGCCGCGGCCTTTGAGCAATAACGAGGAATCACCGTGATTAATCTGACTGGAAAGTTCGCCCTCGTGACGGGAGCGGGGCGCGGAATAGGAAAAGGTTGCGCCTTGCAACTGGCTCGCTGTGGTGCGGACATCATCCTGAACGATCGCCCCGGCAGTCCGGATCTCGCTGCGACAGCAGAAGAGATTCGGGCTCTGGGCCGAACCTGCCATGCCATGGATGCCGACGTCTTTTCTCGCGCGGGCTGCGAGGCGCTGGTCGAAAAGGCGATCAAAACTGCAGGCCGGATCGACATCTTCGTCAGCAACCCCGCCTACAGCCGTCGCGGCAAGTTTCTGGAGTATTCGCCAGACGAGTTTGAACGGACGATCAACGGAACATTGATCAGTGGCTTTCACATGAGCCAGCTCGTGGCTCGCCATATGGTCGCACAGAGAATCCGCGGAAAGATGGTTTTCATTTCCAGCGTTCAGGCAGAGATGCCGTTTGCGCTCTGTGCCCCCTATGGTGCAGCGAAGGCGGGACTGAATCATCTGACCCGCACGATTTCTGTGGAGCTGGCCCCTCACCGAATCAATGTGAACTGTATCGAGCCGGGCTGGATCGATACCCCTGGAGAGCACGTCACGTTCTCGGACGAGACGATGGAAGAAGAAGGGGCTCGGCTTCCCTGGGGAAGACTCGGCCTGCCTGAAGACATCGGAAACGCGGCCGCGTTTCTTGTCTCTGAACAAGCAGACTATGTCACGGGGGTCGTCTTTCCTGTCGATGGCGGTTTTCGGTTCAAAGACTGTCAGGCAGAATCCATCGTCGCCCCTGCGGAACCGAAACTATGACCGGTACCAAACCGACACTAAGGCAATACGACTTTCAAGCGGGCTCCGGCGGGCCTCATCTGCTCATCACGGGTGGGGTGCATGGAGACGAGTTTGAACCGATCGCGGCGATCCGCCGGTTGATTGATCTGTTTTCCCGCCAGTCATCGGACGTCGCCGGCTTCAAGGGACGTCTGACGCTGGTTCCCATCGTCAATGAGTCGGCGTTCTTGCGGGGACATCGATGCGGCGACGATGGGCTCGATCTGGCGCGTACCTGTCCTGGACGACCGGATGGAAGCATCACAGAGCAGACAGCCTTTGCATTGAGTGAGCTGATCCGGAAGGTGGATTATTACATCGATCTGCACACAGGAGGGACAGAACTGTCTGTCTATCCCCTGGCGGGGTATGTCATGCATGCCGACCCCGCCACGCTGGGTGTGCAGCGACGAATGGCAAAGGCCTTCAATCTGCCACTGATCTGGGGGACGGCAGCCAATCTCAACGGTCGATCCCTGTCAGTCGCTCGCGATGCGAATGTCCCCGCCATTTATTGTGAGTATCTCGGTTCAGCAACCTGCGATCGGGCAGGAATAGAGTCCTACTTCACAGGGTGTCTGAATGTGATGGCCGAATTAGGAATGCTTGATCGACCGTGTCCGGTCAGTCGCGTGGAAAGGGTCGTTGAGAATCCGGAACCTGATCAGGGACATATGCAGATCTGTAATCCGTCACCTCTGACGGGTTACTTCGATCCGCGGGTGAAGCTCGGAGACATGGTCGCTGCGGGCGACGTGATGGGGACTGTGTATCCCCTCGAAGGGGGCGAACCACGCGAAATTGTCTCTACCCAGGCGGGGCAGGTCATCGTTTTGCGGACGTTCCCCCGAGTGAAGCAGGGGGAATCTGTCGGAGTTGTGATGGAACTGCCTGTCGCGTGAAGACCGCTGGCGTGCCATTTGTCATCGAGAATGTGACGGCGAACGAGAAGAGCTTTTTCCTTGGGGCCAAAGATGAACGACGAGGTTCGGACGGAACGCCAGGTTTATCTGTCGGGACAAATGGTCCCCGAATCGGAAGCGAAAATTTCGATTTTCGACAGTGCGATCATGCTGGGAGATTGCCTGACAGAATCCACACGCACCTTTCGTCACAAGCCGTTTCGCCTCGAAGACCATATCACAAGGCTGTATCGGTCACTGAAAGTCTGCCGGGTGAACCCCGGGTTAACTCCTGACGAGATGACACGCGTGACGCTGCAGGTACTGGAGGCGAATCGCTCGCTGATGGGCGAAGACGATGACTGCTGGATCGTGCATAACATCTCGCGGGGTCTCATGAAGCCGGGCCCCACTGCGGCACAGATGAGTCCCGCGACCGTCATGATCTTCACCAGCCCCATGGATCTTCGTGGCTGGGCCCGCTACTACACAGAAGGGTGCCATGCAGTCACCTCGTTCAGTCGGGCCATTCCCGCTCAATCACTGGACGCACGGATCAAGAATCGCAGTCGGCTGTTTTATACTCTTGCCGATTCCGAAGCCCGCATGGTTGATCCGGATGCCCAGGTGGTGATTCTCGATATCGATGGCAACGTTTCGGAAAACAAGGGGGGGAATATCTTCGCCGTGATCGACGGAGAACTGCGAACACCCTCGACAGAGAATTGCCTGGCCGGAATCAGTCGGCAAACCGTCATTGAGCTGGCGCACGAGCTGGGGATTGGTGTGCGCGAAACGCGTCTGCAGATGTATGACCTGTCGACCGCAGACGAAGTTTTCTTCACGAGTACACCGTACTGCATGATGCCCGCCACCCGTTTCAACGGGCTTCCGGTGGCGGACGGAAAGGTGGGGCCTGTCACGAAGCGATTGCTGAAAGCGTGGAGTGATCAGGTGGGAGTCGACATCGTTGGCCAGGCACAGCGACAAATAGGATTAGCATGAACGAACCTACGATTTCTGAATTGTTTGACCTGTCGGGACGCGTGTGTCTGATTACAGGGGGATCGGGCTTTCTGGGACAGTCGATGTCGCGAGCACTGGCAGAAGCCGGCGCCAGTGTCGTTGTCGGCAGCCGTGAACTTTCACGAGCAGAAGAAGTCGTTACGGGATTGCCGTCTCCGGGTGGGGCAAAGCATCATGCCGTGACGCTGGATCAGATGGACGAGACCTCGCTGAACGCCGGCTTTGAAACGGCACTCGAGAAAGCGGGGCAGGTTGACATCCTGATCAACAACGGGCAACAGGGCCATGCTCTGGACCTGACGAACGTCACCGCGGAAGCCTTCAACAAAGACCTGCAGAACGCGACGGGATACTTTCTGCTGGCAAGGCGTCTGCGGGATCATCTGGTCAGTCGCGGTGCCTCGGGATCGATTGTGATGATCGGGTCGATGTATGGCGTCGTGGGCTCATACCCGGATGCCTACGAAGGTGTTTGTCCGACCAGTCCCGTTCAATATCACACATTGAAGGGGGGGATCGTCCACATGACCCGTCATCTCGCTGTCTACTGGGCGCGGGACGGCGTGCGCGTGAACTGTCTCAGCCCGGGACCTTTCCCTTCGGAACAGGCTCCGCAAGCCATGGTGGAACGGCTCAAGACGAAGAATCCGATGCGGCGAATGGGCGTTCCCAGCGAACTGAAAGGACCCTTACTTCTGCTGGTGAGCGACGCAGGGAGTTACATCACGGGCCAGAATCTGCTCGTCGATGGGGGATGGACCGCGTGGTAGTGCCGCGCGGCTGCTGACACGGACTTCAGGCAATTCCTTTAAAACTGGGGGCAAGATGACAGCGTATGCGCGAGCAGGCCGTGTCCTGGCGATTCTGATCCACGTCTTCGCCATGGGATTCGCGAGCGGGGCGGATGATCGCATTTCCCTCGATCCCGCTCTCCGTGAAAAGTGCCTGAAGGTGCTGCGTGCGGGAATGGCGGGTGAAGAGTTCTGGCCCGCCATTCATGCCGCCGAAGCACTCACCCTTGCCGGGCATCAGCAGGAAGTGATTGCTTTCCTGACCCCGAAACTGAATTCGGAAACAGACGATCAGAGAAGGTGTGGAATTGCCCGCGAGTTAGTGCGGGCGGGAGATCGATCCGCTCGGAATGTGATGTGGGGCATCCTTGCGGGTGACAAGCCTCACGGCCATATCCACGCCGCCGAGAGTCTCTTCAAGGTGGCGGACATCGGTGACGGTCAGGCGATGCGTCGTGCGTACGTTCAGAATGAAAATCCGATACTGAAACTGATGGCCGCGGCCGCCCTGACGCGAGTTGGTGATGACTCTGCCAGACAGACCGTTCGCGAGCTGCTGCAGCATCCCGAGGCGAAGTACTACGCGATTGCTGCGTGGGTTCTCGGCCAGATCGGTGACAGCACAGATATCCCGCGACTGAAGAAAGAGATGGAACGTGTGGGGGATCCGGTCCCTCGCGCCAATCTGGAGCATGCCCTCGCGATTCTGGGTGACGAAAGTGGTCAGAAGGCTCTCGAGCGAAACCTCAAGAGCGATCAGGATATCGTTCGAACTTATGCGGCGACATTCGCGGGAGACGCCCGGTTAGTGAATCTGAAGCAGGGCCTGGTCGACCTGCTGGATGATCGAGTGGCTGACGTTCGTATTCGTGCCGCGCAATCACTGCTGGTACTCGCCGCTCCCGTGATCCTTCACTACCGTGTCCAGGCCGCGCCGGTGATTCAGGAACTCAATTCCAAGTTCTGCTGGTTTCATCCGCGCGTCGCCGCGATGCCAGGATTTGGAAAGGGTGAACAGCCCGCCGTCGTCATGACGATCCAGAAGCATCTCAGTGCGAATGACCACTATTCTGGATTGTACTACCTGCGAACGGATGATCTGGGGCATACCTGGACCGGACCGACTGAGATTCCTGAGCTGGCCTGGCAAGCGGGTGATAACGGTGAAACCATCGCCGTGTGTGATGTCACGCCGGGTTGGCTGACACACCATCGGAAGGTGCTGGCGATTGGCGTTAAGCTGCGCTACAGCCGGCAAGGGGATCAGTTGCTCGACAAGCCTCGCTCGCACGAGTGTGCTTACGCGGTCTTCGATCCGGTCACGAATCGCTGGTCCCCCTGGAAGATGCTGGCACTGCCCCAGACTGAGGAGAAATTTTTTCTCGTTGCGCCAGGCTGCGTGCAGTGGCTGGAGCAGGCGGACGGATCTCTGCTGGTTCCCATCTACTATCGTGATGCGAAGGGAACTCAATATGCGACCACCGTTCTGCATTGCAGCTTTGATGGAAGCGAGATGCGCTACGTCAAGCACGGCGATGAACTGGCCCTTTCCGAGGGACGAGGCTTTTATGAGCCGTCACTGACCCGATATCAGGATCGGCTGTTTCTCACGATTCGAAACGACACACATGCTTACGTGACGGCCAGCCGGGACGGCTTGCATTTTGATCCCGTCAAGACATGGACCTTCGATGACGGTCAGGATCTGGGTAGCTACAACACACAGGCGCACTGGCTGACTCACAGCAATGGCTTGTTTCTGACGTACACCCGTCGCGGAGCTGACAACGATCATATTTTCCGCCACCGGGCTCCTATCTTTGTTGCTCAAGTGGACCCTGATTCACTTCAGGTGATCCGAGCAACCGAACGTGCGATCCTGCCCGAGCGGGGCGTCATGCTGGGGAATTTTGGTGCTGCCGCCATTACCCCGAACGAGTCGTGGGTTACGGATTCGGAATTTCTGGTCAGTGACAAACCTCATCCCCACGGAGCCGATGGGACGACCTGGCTGGGAAGAGTTTTCTGGTCATCTCCCAACCGCGATGTGCCAACGAAGTAGCATCTTCCGGTGTTCGTAAAGAGCGAAGTCCCGTTTCACGATCTCGCCCCGCTTCGGATTCGAGATCGTGCAGACTATCATGGAGCACGCGCCTCGTGTGCTCATCTTCGCTCCTGACGGGTAAGACTATCGTGCGCCCGCTGGACAAGGGTTTGTCTGGTCATTTGCGTGGGAAGGTCTTGCATGTGGTTGCTACTCGCTGCCGGTGAGTTTGAGATTGTGGTCGACGAGCCTGCCGGTGGGGGTTCGCTGATGCTCTTCGAACTGGTCGCATCCATGATGTCGACCTTGTACTTCGTATTCCTGATCTGGATGTTGATTCACTGTTACCGGACAGAGCCCGATCGCTTTTTCTGGATCTGGATCATGCTGATCATCCAGCCGTTTGGAGCAATTGGCTATTTCGTCATCCGCTACCTCCCGTCCAGGGAATATGGTGAGCTGACGTTCTTGCGACGGTGGACGCGCGGGCCACAATTGGCACGGCTGGAAACGGCTGCCAGGCAGATCGGCAATTCCCATCAGTACGTGCAGTGGGGGAACGCACTTCGAGAAGTCGGAAACCTGTCGCGAGCCAACGAGGCGTATGCTCAGGCACTCAAGAAAGATCCTCAGGATCTGCAGGCGCTGTGGGGATCCGCCCAGATTGCAACGGCTCAGAAGCGCTATCAGGATGTCCGGTCATTCACGCGAGCGATCCTCGATAAGGATCCCCAATACAAGTTTGGCGACGTCTCACTGGAAAATGGACGTGCCCTGAAGGAACTCGGGGAGCGGGACGAGGCTCGAACGCAGTTCGAGTGGCACATTCGCCGCTGGCGACACCCCGAAGCGATGTACCTGCTGGCCGAGCTGTATGCCGAAAACGGACAAGCTTCCGAGGCTCGGAATCTTCTCTCCAGTCTGATCATGGATATTAACGGCAGCCCGACCAGCATTGCCCGCAAGCATGGCCGATGGAAGAGCCGAGCTAGGCAGTTGCTCCGCAAGCTCGGCTGACGAGTGATGCTGCGGAGCGGTTCTGCCTGTTGGGAATTGCCAACCGTGATCAGTTGATTCGGTGCTGCTGGATGATGTGCATGTCGATTTCGACTCCCAGTCCCGGCCCTGTGCCGAGTGTCGTAAATGGCCCGTCGATCTTGATCGGGTTACGGGCAATCGAGATTTCGTGGTAGTCGGGACCGAGTGTGTCGCCGGGATACTTTTCGATTTGCATGTTGGGAGTGGCCACGACGAAGTGAGCCATCGCGGCCGTTGCCAGATCCCATTCGAGATTAGATCCGATGGAACAGGCGATCCCGTGTGCCTCGGCGACGTCAGCGATCTGCTTTGCCTTGCGGATGCCGCCGTTCTTGCCGGGGTACAGGCTGATGGCGTCGCAGCACTGGTGCTGAATCAATTCCTGAGCGTGAATCAGGTCAAAACAGCTTTCGTCCGCCAGGATTTTGACTCCCGTTTCATTGCGAACGTGCGCCAGTCCTGTGTAGTCACCAGGAGGGATCGGCTGTTCGACCAGAACTAGATTGCAGTCTTCCAGTTCGCGGATGCAACGAATGGACGTTTTGACGTCCCAGCCCCCGTTTGCGTCGATGGTCAGATCGATGTCAGGGCCGATGGTCTCTCGCACAATCCGGACTCGTTCGACATCCCTGGCTGGATCGATACCGACTTTCACTTTGATGGTGGTGAATCCGGCGTCCACCAGTTCTTTGGCGCGTCGCCGGGCCCGTTCCGGATCGTAGGCCCCCAGGGAGAAGCGGCTTCGAATGGTCAGGGGCCTGCAGGCTCCCCCGAGTAATTCATAGATCGGCTTGTTGGCTGCTTTGCCGAGGAGGTCCCAGCAGGCCATTTCGATCGCCGATTTGGCAAACCAGTTACCGACGGCGACGGCGTCCATCCGCCTGTCGAGTTCCACCAGATCTGCAACAGGACAGCCGATGACCGCAGGGGCCAGAACTTCCTGTACGATGGCCATTGTGCCGCGACAGGTCTCTCCGCTCCAGCGCGGCGTTGCAGTCGCTTCGCCCCATCCTTCGAGACCGTCGTCGGTAAAGATCCTGACGAGGGAATACTCTGACACATTATGGTGCCCCAGCGCTGAAATCATCCTCCGCTCCGGCTTCAGCGGGATTCTGACCGGGATCGATTCAACGCGGACAATCTTCATGTTTCGTCTTCCTGAGTCACTTTAAGTGACGGTTTGCGGGGCCTTCAGGTGGTACAAACAGCGATTGGAGTCTGGGCAAATCTCTTTCACAAGCGGGAAAAACAGAGGACTTCGACAGGGGTTTTCGGTCTTCGAGGGAATCATCGCGTTGCCGCCACTCCGTCGAAAGGGTGTTTTCGATCCTGGGGCAGCAATGTTAACTTACGTAAAATTATGAGCAAGTTTTTATTGGTGTGCGGTGGCGATGAATAAAACGTGCTACAGTGGGCGTCATCGTCAGGGTGAATGTCTATCTGAAACGTAAGCAGATTGGCCTTCATCCATCTCGGAAGGCTGGAATAAAGAATGGCTGAAGGTAGTATCAAGAAATTGATGGAAAAAGGATTCGGGTTCATTAAGACGGATGGAACGAAGGATTTGTTCTTCCATCATTCCGCCGTTCAGGGTGTGAGCTTTAATGAACTTCGCGAAGGTCAGAAGGTGACGTATACTGAGGCCATGGGAAGGCAAGGGCCCTGCGCTGAGAATGTTCGGCCCGTTTAATCTCGTCCTGTGACTTAATGGCATCTCCAGTCAAGCGGGCCGCAATACGGATCGCGTCAGCCCCTGCATTGAGTGGAGGTTTACCTGCAGCGAGCAGGTTGTTCTGTTCCGATAAGGGCAGGGCAACACTGCCGGGATGATCCCATCCTGACGAGCAGGCTCTGATTGCTTTCGGCAGCGGTGTCAGCCTTGAGCTGAGACTGTCACGAAATACTCGGCGGGATGGCGAACGTATCCGTCATCCCGCCGAAGTCGGTTTTCGTCAGAGAACCTTGTCGATTCTTACTTCACTGTCGACAGTTCTTTGATTCGCACATTGCGGAACTCCACAGGATCGCTGTGGCCAGCAAATCCGAAGAAACCCTGGGTACGCTCTTTTCCGGGGTGAGGAGTGTTGGCCATCAGGTCCTTCACTTCGCTGAGGTCGGCGTCCAGAATGACGTTTCCGTTCAGTTCCACTTTGACTGTGGAACCGATGACGGTGACTTCCTGGAAGTTCCATTCTCCGGCGGGACGCTCATACCCGCGAGCAGCAGGTACCATTCCATAGGCCGAGCCATGGTATTGGCGAGGGTCCAGCTTTTCGTACTGTGATGCGACATTGTCCAGGACCTGAAGTTCGCACATGCCGGTATAGGCGGCATCACCCTGGCCGGGGTAACGGATGGCCAAACCATTGTTGCCGCCAGCAGGAACCTTGAATTCGAGTCGAACGATGAAATCGCCGTACTCGTTGGGGGTGTGAAGAACTCCACCTTTACCCGTCTTGCAGCGGATGGCGCCGTCAACCACTTCGTAGTTGTCCACTGCACCAGCCCAACCCTTCAGGCTCTTGCCGTCGAACAGGGAAGTGAAGCCCTCGTTCGCGAGAAGCGAGGTTGCTTCGCTGGCAGGGATTTCCCGGATGAAGATGTCTTTCCAGCGGATCTCGCCACCATGGGTCTGCAGTTGGATCGGGCCCTTGGCGATCAGAGGCTTCTTGCGATCGAAGAAGTTCTCCAGAATGGCATTGTCGACAACGAGCTTCCCATTGAGAAACACGGTGGTACGAGCACCCACCTGACGAATGCGGAACGTATTCCATTCGCCAAAGGGGTGGTCAGCCCGCACGAGAGGATCTTTCCCGGGTCGTCCAGCGCTGTTGTTCCAGAGGCCGCCTGAACCTTTGTCGGCACCGATGTTGAACTTTTCGGCTTCGGTATAGTCCCAGATCTGAACCTGAGGCGTTCCCTTCAGGTAGATGCCGCTGTCGGCCTTGGGGACCGTCTTGTAACTGACGAATAACTCATAATCGCCAAAGTTTTCGTTCGAAGTCAGATACAATCCATAACCGTCGTTAACCAGTTCGCCTTTTTGAACCGACCAATGTTTATTGACGTCCTCCAGGCTGGCCTTGCGGGCATCGGCCTGTTCGGCGGCAGACAACGCCTGGACGGCGCGGGGGTCCTTGGTATCCAGACCGTGCCATCCAGCGAGGTCTTTGCCATTGAAGAGCGCCCTGAATCCCGCTGGCGGTTCATTGTCAGCGGCAAAGGTCGCCGTGATCAACGACGTGGATACGATGAATCCAAAGCAAAGCAAACGACACAACACAGTGGCACTCCTTGATTTAACCTGACCTGCCAATCACCCTCGTCGCCTGAACAGTACTTGACGAGCTGGGAATAATTGACGTAGCGACATCACGGATCTTACCGATGAATCGGCGGTGACGCCATCAATTCGATGAGCATCCGTGTAATCCGCAAATTTTGCGGTGATCTGATATTCTGGGGTGATTTCACCCCCGCAAAACGGTACATTTTTGAGTAAAGCGGCTATAGCATGGCGTTTTTCCATTTTTCCGATTGCGTGACGGCTGGCATTCTCCCGATTCTATTCGTGAAGAGAATCTTCGACATTTCTTGACGCAGGGGACGCCTGCCAAACTTCTGTGAATTATTGACCAAAATATTCCTGAGTGACTTCGACGCGGGATGGATTGTCTTAAGTCGCGGCGAATCGTCCGAATAAAAAGAGTCGGTTGGTTGCCATGAAGATGCAAATTGTTTCCTGTCCGCATTGCGGAACCTACTTGCTGAACGATACCTGCGAATGTCACGCTTGCGGTCATGTTCTTGATAAACGAGCCGCCGCGCTTCCCCAAGCGCATATTCTGCCCACCGACAATGCCGTCGCCGAAGACATGGAAGCATGCCCCAGTTGTGGGGAAACCTGCCGGACAGGACTGGTCCGCTGCTGGAACTGCGGGACCTTTCTGCGTCCCGAAATCGAAGAATCCTACCGTAAAAAGCAGGCCTCCACGCACTTCGAGATCGAACACATCGATCTCCCGATTCTGGAGGCCTCGTTCGTAACGGAAGAAGATTCTCTCCAGCGACGTGATTCGGGCTTTGATTCAGACTTCAATTCTGCCCCGGAAAATTATTTCCAGGCGAGCGACACGGGGGGGGATGACGAGGACGATTTCGATCTTTCCATGGGGACCGTCTTCGGAGAGGTCGTTGACGAAGCACAAGAGGTCGCTTCTGATGAGGAGACGTTCCGATTGCGCCCCCTCGAAGAGACTCCCGCTCCCTCCATTCCGACATACGCCGGTACGCCCGCTGCCAGCACCTCTCCCGCCGAGATGGACGTCAACGAACCGCCTGTTCAAAGCGAGGCGGAACTGCCCCCGATCCAGTCCTTGAACGAACCTCCTCCCTCCCCGCAGGAAGTGGAGGCGGCGGCTGCTGAGGATCTGTTAAAAATCGCAGCCGACGAAGAGCAGGACATTCAGCAAGTCCGAAAATCGATGCGGTCCAAGGACACGTTCGTAATCTTCTGTCCTCAGGGATGCCGCATTCGTGTTAAGGAACGCCATCGTGGGCGCAAGGGGAAATGTCCCCGTTGTCAGTCAGAGTTCGTCGTTCCGAGAAAGCCGGCACCCAAGAAGGTCGAAGCTGAAGCCGCCAGTACCGGAGAGGATCCTGTCCTCACAAGCCGTTACAAGAAATGGCTGAACGACATTCGCCTGCACACTGTTGATCCCGTTAAGCTGCGAATCAAGGCAGACAGTCTGCTGAATGAATGCCAGGCAGTCGACATCGGTTTTTCCGCCGATGATTTGCTGATTGCCACGCTGGTTGTCGGCAAATTTGGAGCGAATGCGAAGAAGTTCCCGCCAGTTCGCCAGGCCATGATCGAGCACTTCTCGAAGCAGGGGACATTTGAGCAACTCGCCATTCCTGCGAAGAAGCTTCTGACGAAGGAGTTGCTCACTCAAATCACGGCGGCTCAGCCGGCTGCGATTGGGGTTGAGTCACTGTTCGCCGATATCCCCGTGTTCGGGACCAACCGGATTGCCGTTAAGCTTCCGAAGACCCCGGATTCGACGAACCCGCAGTATCTCTCGTTCAGTCTGTCCGAGTATCGCGCGTTTGTTGAGGGAATGCAGTCGGTCTGCGGTATTCAGGACTTCGGGACGAATACGGAAGTCCCACTGACGGACGAGTATCTCGTTCATAAGTGCGTCATGAGCGGCGCGCCCGTGCAGGAACTGGCCAAGCTCAACTACTACATCAAGGATCCGGGATTCAAGCTTGAAGTCACCGGGTGGCGCTGTGCCAAATGCGGTGTCGTACTGAGCGAAGCGGCGAGAACCGAAGCCAAGTTGGGCGGCGCCAACGGGAAAGGGATTGCCAAGGCGAAGTGTCTCAAGTGCACGCAGAAATTTGGTGATCTGCCGCTTTATCGATTAGTGGTGAGCGAAACTCCGGCTCCCGCAACGACCGAACCAGAGCCCGAAATGGCCTGATGCAGGTCTGCCAGCAGGATGTCATCGACAGGGGGAAGATGTGACTCACCCGCTACGTCTGGGCGAGTTACATCTTCGGTTTCGTCGCGGTATGTCCTCTGCGCAGCCCGTCTGGGCACGGTTCACCGTGGACGCTCCCGGTCGAGGGGCAGATGCGCAACTTGGGCGAGCGCCGTCGCGAGAGGAATATCCTCAAACAGTTACATTCAAATCGGTTGCGAAGAGGTGACGCTGAGTGGAAGGTGTGCGAAGGTGATGATCACCGATCGATGACGGTTGCGTCCTCGATGAAATAGAGCCCGTAAGGGGTCCCATCCGGTGCGACCATCTTGATTCGCAACGTCCCCAGCACATCGAAAGAACGGGTTGCAGGAATGTAGCGAGTTGTTTTGCCCGCTTTCATGTCGATCTGAATCAGGTCATAAATCTTTGGGTCACGGCCGAAGCAGCAGATCTGATTATCACGAGCCAGCACGAAACGCTCGATCCCTTCGGTCTCGTATGTCGGATACATGAAGCCACGAACTTTCACCTGCTTGCCGTCGAGTCCTTTCAGCCAGTCTGGCATGAGATCCACGGCGTTGACAACAACCGGTTCCATGTTCAGGACTTTGAGCAGATCCAGGTCATCAAATGACAGGCGAAGAGCCCCCGTGCGGGGATCCGTCTGAAACTGCTTTTCTTTGATGAGGAGCTGAATTTCGTTTCCCGGGCCTGTTTTCGCCTCCGTTTTGTCTGGCTGGTCCTCCTGCTGTGATGTCGGCGGCTCCGTGCTGCTATTCTCAGCGACAGCTGGGTCTGTGGTGGGTGAGGAGGGGGCGTTCGGGACGCTCAGCAACTGTTGGACGCTCGCCACAACATTGACAGGAACGAGGGCCGACGCGGCAGGAGCGTCCATAACCTCATCTTCGCTCTGGTCTGTCGCCGCTTCGTCAGGTGTGACTGTGGTCACGACAGGAGAACTCGGTTCCTCTGGTTCCGCCGGCACCTGGGTCTCGGGGGCCGGCGTTACAGTCACGGCTTCGGTTTCGGTTTGAGAAGCGTTGTCCCCTTTGACACTCTGCCCGGCGCTGGATTTGTCTTCCTGTCCTGCGGGGTGATACTCGCTCAGGTCAGTCTTGTCACAGCCTGTCAGAAAAATGAGGACCAGCGCAATTCCGAGTTGTGGTGCTGTCCAGTATGGAAATGCCGGGATACGCATTCATTCATCCTTGATTGAGCGAGAAGCACAGAATGCTGTCCCGTGCTTTCGGTGGCTCAAAGACTGGAATGCATCCGCCCGCTATTGTGATGGACGGATACATTTTCGGTGTACAGGTCTTGAATTCTCTTGCGCCCGGTTTTTGGCGTAAAGATCAATACCAGGTTTTCGCCGGGGCAAAATGCTGGCAGTCGAGCTGATAGACGGGGTTCAGCCCGCTTTCGTCATATGTCGGTTCAATTTTGAGTGTTCCGGCTACCCCGACAAGTTGCTTTTCGTGGTAATCCACCGTTTGCCCATCCATCATGTTAATCAGGATCATGTCGGTCGGCTTGGGCTGGCCCCCGAAGCAGCAGTCTCCTGAATCCTTACACAGGACAAACGATTTCAGGCCTTTGGTTTCCCGGAAGGGAAACATGTAGCCTTTGAGATAAATCGGCTGGTCAGCCAGTTTTGCAACATCGGGATGGATGCCGGGCTGGCCGTTTTCCGTGGGGAAACCCTTCTGGGAGATATCCTGATTGAAATTCACCCGGGAATACCCGACGGGGACTTCCGTGGCGTAGCTGTGCAAGTGCAGCGAAGCAAATGCGATGAAGATCAGCAGCATCAACACCAGGCTCGACAGTGCGAGCACTCCCCCGCTCAATTCGCCTCTTGAACGGGAAATCTGGTAGTAACCGATGAAGGAAAGCACAATTCCGACCATGGGAATAATCAAAAGCAGGTCGGACAGTCCGGCGAGCAGCGAAAGGCAGACAAACGCCATGCTGATCGGCACAAGCGGCGGCATCGGTTGATACTGGAATGTGTCATCGACAAATTGAGTTTGGCTCAACGGCTCGCTCATCATTTCACGTACCACAGACATCACATTCATCCGAATTGCAGATCGAAAGACCCCGAGGAACGACTCGGCAGACATGGTTCGCCCATGAAAGCCGTCACTGACCGGGATGGTGGAATTGTATACGACGTCTTGTTCCGCGTCGTTGGTCAAGTCTTCAATCGCGGCCGTTTTTCAAAGAGGGGGCCGACTGATCTTGAGGACTCAGCGTCTCACTGCGCAGTCAAAACGAGCCCGTATCACCTGTTGTAGCGAAATTTGAGAGAATTTCACTCAAAGAGAGCTCCAACAGGCGTCGCTTGAGAGACCAAACGCCATTTCGTGATCGGAGCGGAGTGCGAAAGAAATGAGAAGTGTTGAGCGCAATGGGGTTACGGAACGCGCTTCTTCCCTGATCAGAGAGGTTTAGACCGACTTGGAAAGCCCTGCGTCGCTCGGGCGTGCAGCCGTAGAGGATGCGGGTTCACTCGTTGGATCATTCGTCGCGGTCGATAAGGCCGGTTCCGGTCGATAGGTGGTCTTATAGGGTTTGCGACACTTGGGGCAGTAGCGGTGCTGGATTCGTTTCCCATCGTCAGTGGTGTGCGTGTGCTTCACGATACAGATCACTTTGCAGTCGACGCAAAGAGGAATCTCGGGAAGCGTGTACCAGGGACGCCAGCTTCGCTTTGGTCGTGATGTGGCAGTCATAAGCCTTAGTTACCTTTCTTGGGGGAGGAGGACAGTGTCGATCATGGGCTGAGGGCCCTAAGGGGGTATTCTCGTGGCCGGGGTGCTCGTTCATTGAGTCCAGTCCAGAGGCGAAGTTCAGTGAGACGGTTAGACGACGATCAAGGGCCGTCGCTGCTTCTCCCGCTGTTTTTCTGAGGTTCCGACTGGGGCGATGCACAGTCGGTCGGGTCGAAGTCGGTCCCGACCAGGACATCTCCTAACGGACTGGGGAGAGGGGGCATGCCCCGGACGGCACGCCATTCGTTTTTGGTGCGCGTCCTGGCGGCCAGGTCGGTCTTTAACTGCTGTTCGATGAGTTCAGTGTCGTCGACGGTGTTGGATTCGATCTCTACGGTGAGTCCGCTGCCAAACTGAGAAGCGAGCTCTTCGGTGTCGGATTCGGCGAGCAAATCACAAAGTGGCTGAATCGCGGAATGACGCCAGGCTTTCATGCTGGCGTTATACGCTGCATAGGCGCCCGCTTCCTGTAAGCCCACAGCCACCGGAGGGGTCTGATGAAGTGCCAGGATGGCCGATTTGAAGTCCTGAAATCCCTCACCATAACACATCTCTTTCGGGCTGGTTCCCAGTGGCGTGATGGTCGTTCCACTCTGGGCGACCATGACTCGCCCGACGTTCTGAGCACCCCCGTACTTGGCACTGATGCGGGCCTGCGTGCGGTCAATCTCGTCCTGATCGACCATGACGTCGGGGGGCAGGCTCCACACGATCGAGGGATCGACACCGTTCCGTAGCTGATGATAGCGGGCTTCATCCACGGCTTCGCCGGCATCGATCCATTTCGCGCCGGCAGAAAGCGGGCTTTGTCCGTCATCCAGAAACCAGGCGTGCGGCAGGCGAATGACCTGTACTTGCCGGGCGTCGAGGATGTGACCAAGAATCCGGTACCAGTGGGGACAATCGAAATAGCCATGATCGTCCTTCGTGGAATACCGCGATGCCACAGGACTGATTCTCCAACCTCCTCGTGGTAGTTCTCGCGAGGGTGCGACTGCCGACGCCATCGCCGTCGGTATGACATACCGCTCGCACGTTGGACCTGAGAAGCTGGGGACATTCCAGACAAGGCAAGTCCCTGTAAGCCGGATCTGTTGTGCCTGGCGATAGCGGAAGCTGGAACCGCATTCATAAGGGTTGGGCCGTTTCATCAACTTGACCAGAGGGTGAGAAACAGGAAGTGGGTCTGTTTCCCGGTCCTCCAGCCCGTAAATCGACTTCCACCGATGAAATGATCCTGCACTGGCAGCCAGCGACTTTCGCTGCGACCTTCGCTGGGTCTGCTGTTCACCGTCGGCAAAAACGGTCACTGTCGCGCTCGCCACCTGGGAAGCGATCGCGTGAATTGCGATGTAGTTAAAGCCGGTGTTATGAGCAGTCTCTTCACGATGGTCCGAGGCCCAGCCACCGGGGGCACTTCCGTTGAGGAGGGTTCTCAGTCCCACTCCCAGCGGGGTTGCGGACTTTGATGAGCTGCCGAATAGGCCTGTAATCCAACGCATCCACTTCATGCTTCGAAACCTTTATTCAATACAGCATTCCAGGAATGCTCGAGTACGGCGTTCCTTCGTCGCTACTTCCGATCGACCGAGTCTCGATATCAGATTCCCACGTACAGTCGCCGCATCGCCGTCAGTTCATTGAACGCATCGGCCAGAGCATCGACTTCGTCGTCAGGGATCCCTTTGGTGGGAAAGGCATCCAGTCGCTGCAGCAATCCCTGATTCCAGGTCCCCGCCAGTAGCTTTACATTTCCTGCATTCAGTTGTGCGGCGAAGCCGATCGCGCGGGTCGGCTTGTCGCCGCTGACCACCGCCACTTTGACATCAAGCCCCGAGAGCATCAGCGACAATCTTCTTGCTTCGCTTTTACCTGCGGCCGCAGGATCCTGCGGGATGCGGATTCGGCACACACCGTCTAAAGCCGACGACTGTCGAATGACCTGATCGCGATAACTGCTTTCCCACTGACCGCGGCGAATATCGGCAATGTAGATGATTCCCGTTGAGTCGATGCCCAGTTTGGCCCCCACGGTGTAGTCGCCCGATCCGTCCGTTGCTGCCAGGTCCCAGGCCCGGCAATAGCGAAGCCCCACGGGCAATGCCTCAATGATTTCGATCTGACCGACTTTGAAAAATAGTCCTGCGCGGGCTTTGGCATTCCAGTTTCCTTCTGCCAGGCGTTGCCGCTCGACCTCGGGCAGGGCGAGCAGGTTGGCCCGGTACATCGGGTCCTTACTGAGGAGCGCCGGGTTGTCGGATAACTTGGCTGGAATAAACGTAAATGACTTTGGCTGGACGGGCTGTTCTTCATGATCTTCAGAAAGATCAGGCCGACCAAATCGATCAATTAAGTCCCGCCTCGAATCGCTCCAGTGAAACTCGCCTCGCAATCGTACGAACCACCGGACGACCCCCGAACGCTCGGGAATCGCCAGGCCTGAAACGGGATCGATCCACCAGGCCACCAGACGGTGTACCCATCCCCCGATGGGATCATCCTCGGGAACCGGATTCGTTGTTGCACGAACGTATGACCGGATTCCACACGTCGAGCGATTTCGTGAAAGCATGTAGAAGAACTGCGATTCCGTGAAATGCGTCAGCTCATCGAATCCCAGCATGGTGATCTGTGAACCTTGCCAGGCGAGTTTGTCCTTCTCGTACTGCAGGTGTCGAAAACCAATGTTGGCCAGATCCTTCGTATTCACTCCCTTTAATTTGCAGTCACCCGTGGGGAATTGCCAGTCGAGTGTATGTCGAGGAATTCCATTCAACTGAGGGTACAGCAGCATGGATTCGTCCCAGAGACCTCCTTCATTCGTGATCTGCGGTGATGTTCTTCGAAAGATTACCGCCCCATAGCGGGGGACGGTGATGTATCGCGCTGCTTCTGCCAGTAACGCCCATGTTTTTCCGCCTCCTGCCTGGCCGCCATAGACAGCGATCTGGGCTGTCGAATCGATGAACTGCTTTTGTGGTCCCGGATGGGGTTGTAAGACTTCAGCAAGTTCCATTCGTCCTGTATCTGACGATGCGGTCATATCAGACAAGTCCTTGTCTCGATCAGGCAGCCTCGTGACCTGGGGCTGCGTCATTCAATCCTGGATGAGAATCCGTGAAGCGACAGGACCGTGACTATGCGGTCGCCTGAGTCACATCAGGGACGATGCTGATGCCGCCGCTGATGGGAGTCGAAATTCGTGCTGCTGTAATAAATTGGCAATCCCAGATCAGGTCTCGAATGGCTAGCTCGGCTGTCTCTGCTCCATCAATGACCAGCTGCACTTGCCCGGTTGAAGCACCTGTCACCTCAAGGCTGGCGTGCGCGGGGTTGACGTCGCTGCTGCCGTTCAGCAGCACCAGACCCTCTGCTTCCGAGACTTGAATGATGGCTTTGATGTCCGGATCGGAGGACCGGACTTTTGCGGTGAAGACAAGTTTGGTGCGGGTGGAGATATCTCCCATCAATGGAAGAACGATCGCAAGGGTGTCTCCTCGAATAATGGTGATCTGAGCCGCGACGAGTGATGCCTGAGCCACCGCAGCAGGAATCGTGATGTTATTCAGGATGGTTCCGCCGCTTCCCCCGCCGGGGTTCGTCCAATCCACGCCCACGAGTCGAGTGTCGACGAGAGTCGCGATGTCCAGATGCTCGTCCACCGTGGCGGAGGCGACGCCGGCGACAAAGTCACCTGCGAGGTAGTCACCCGGGACAGTAAAGTGATAGCGGTAACGCCCCGTTGACGCCGCCGACACGACGACTTCGATTCCGATATCGACCACGTTATTCCGCAAGACCTCGATTGCCGGTTCGTCGATATTGTCGGGCGATGTCAGCACACCTGTCGTCGGGTTTCGAATCTGAAACTCTCCGTAACAGGTGTCCCCCGGGCGCAACCATTTCAGCGCCTGCCCTGTCACACGAATGATGTCAACAATTCCTGAACCGGGCGTGATGACCGGTTTAGGTATCGAGAGTCGACGCCTGGACAACACCAGTGGAATAGCAAAACGAGCAACCACGTTGACTTCTACCTCTCTTCACTTTGTTGGTGCCTGATCTGGATGGAGTTTCGACCCCGTTCGGTTTCATCACGTTGCGTCGGTAATGACCGAGGTGATGTTGCCGCTGCTGTCGAGCGTCAGCGACAAACGGACTTTGCTGTCGTCGATGGCCCGTTGGGTCACGATCGTTCCCGGCAGGCCCGCCACCTTGCCGATCACGGCAGCGGCGATGAGTCGCAAAACACCCTGCAGCGTGGCTCCGTCGATCGATCCTCCATTCATAATGGCGGTGACGATCGACGCGATCGCGGTTGCGTTAGGGGCATCGACGAGATCCATCTGTGAACCTGCTGCTGCAGGATTCGCAGGCAGGTTGTCGGTCTTATCTTTGATCGCTGCGACCGAGGCCGAATCGGTCGTCTCGATCGCACCCGCCGTCAGCAATACCTGGCCTGCTCCTGTGCCGGGAGAAAGCAAAACGCTCGCGCCGATGTCTCTCGCCGTTTGCGAAGCCCCGTTCAGTCGGACCGTGTTGACCGGAGGAGCGATCTCGATCGTATCGACAATCAGATGCTTGCCACTGGCTTCGCCCCGGATTCTGACCTGTCCGGCCGCCGCGAAGATTGCATCGGGCAAATCAAGGCGATAGACGCCTTCGCCTCGTTCCTTCACTCCCCCGGAAGTGTATCCGGTCGTGATTGCGGCCAGGTCTGTCAGTGCCGGAAATGTCACATCCGCATGGGCGCCGGCTGTCGAGTACTTCAGTGTCGGGAAGCCCGCCGCCAGCAGACCTGTCACAGGCAAGCCCGAGTCGTCGACAATCTGAACATCGATTGACTGATTCGTGGCACCGCTATCAAAAATCATTTCATTCTCCTTCTACGAAGCATCAGTCCAGCAGAGTCAGAGTATTCGTATGCCCCAGCTGCTCCATTGGGTTTTCTTGGCTTGCCGTCGAGACCGTAGGGCAGGACCCAGTCGATCGTGTTTCCGACTGCGGGTGAGTCAGGCTGAAGGTGATAGTCACCCCCCCCAGTGCCGGTTGTTGTTCCGTTGAAACTTCTGCGGTTGACGAATTTGAGGTAGGTGATGGTGTTGGGTAAGGACTTGGGGGGCTCACTGAAGACCGTAGGCGGCTGGCATTTGAGTCCGGTGAAATTGGGCATGAAGTCCGTCGCGGCGCCGATTCCTGCCGTTTCAGCCCAGACGTTTCCCGTTGAGTTCACGCCGTAAACGACGGGCCAGTTCCTGATTCTCGCGGGATGCGGCGCGACAGTAATCGATGTGATGGGGCCGGGGTCACTGGCAGAGGCGAACGAATACTGGAACGTGTTAGCGGTCACATTGCTGATCACAGCCCCATCGGTTTTATAGGCCGCCGGCACCACGGAGGTGGTGTAAAGCAGGTCTCCATTCAGGTATTGATGACCACTTTGAGTCACCGTGACTGTCACTGTCCCTGCATTGAACGTTCGTGTGCCGCTGGAGTTCACTCCCAGGAACGTGTCCGACTTAATGTTGAAGTCGTCTGCAACATTGTTCTTGATGAACCAGTTCAATCGGTCGTAGCCCGCTGCGCCGTACTCGTTATAGGCGAGCGAGCATCGTTGCCCGACGACGACGTTGTGAACGAGCAGAATGTTATTTGCGTGGGTGTTGCTGCGATCGGCCGCGATCTGAACCGCAGGGGACAGGTTGTTGCAGTTTTCAAGGACGTTCTGCACAAACGCCGACCCGTGCGGATTGACGTTCTCACCGCCACGAAGGATCGCCGCGTTTGTGTTTCCGGCGGTAATGC